>CANFQR010000203.1 GCA_947449125.1 Bacteroidota bacterium
AATGTAACTACTGTGCGGTTAGTGGCCTTACCAGGATCTACATTCAATAACTTAACCCCCTCAACACTTTCAATAACATCAGTAATTTGTTTAATAATATTTAAATCAACACCCTCACTAAAGTTTGGTACACATTCAATTAATTGTTCCATACGTAAACGTAATTTTTATTTTTATAAATCTACAAAATTAGGCTAAATCAAAAAAACAGAATTATATTTCCATTCGGGTTATTGGTACAGATTTAAGGGAACCAAATTCATTTTTCAAATATTTATAATAACCTGTAATGCCAATCATGGCGGCATTATCTGTACAATATTCGAATTTTGGAATAAACGTTTTTATAGTTAATTCGGCTTCTAATTTTTTAATTTGTTTTCTGAGTTCAGAGTTGGCGGATACACCACCGGCAATAGCTAGTTGTTTAATTTCACTTTCTTTTATAAGGCTTTTTACATTTTTTAAAAGCACATTAATTAAATGGCTTTGATAAGAAGCGCAAATGTCAGCTAAATTTTCTTCAATAAAATTTGGATTTTTTTGAATGTTGTTTTGAATAAAATATAAAAAGGAGGTTTTTATACCACTAAAACTATAATCATATCCCGGAACATGAGAATGAGAAAATTTATACTTTGAATTATCTCCTACTTGAGCATACTTATCAATTAAAGGACCGCCAGGATAAGGTAAACCTAAAATTTTTGCTGCCTTATCAAAGGCTTCTCCAACCGCATCGTCAATGGTTTCTCCTAATAATTCAAAACATAAATAATCTGTCATTTTTACCAACTGAGTGTGACCACCACTAACTGTTAAACATAAAAATGGGAATTCAGGCAGCATTTGGGTATCCGAATCTTTAATAAAATGTGCCAAGATATGTCCTTGCATATGATTAACTTCTATTAAAGGAATTTTTAAAGACATGGCTAATGATTTGGCAAAAGAAATTCCTACAAGTAAACTGCCCATTAAACCAGGGCCAATAGTTACAGCTATGGCACTTAGCTCTTGTAATTTAATATTGGCTGCTTTTAATGCTTCGGTTAAAACAGGTACAATATTTTTTTGATGATCACGACTTGCTAATTCAGGAATTACACCTCCATAATGCTCATGAATTTTTTGACTTGCCGTAATGTTTGATAACACAAAATTATCACGTAAAATAGCGCAGGATGTATCGTCGCAACTGCTTTCTATAGCCAATATATAAGTACTTGATTTTTGCATTTTTTTGGATAATTCAAAACAATTTTTGGCTTATCTTTATAGCAAAGCCACACATTTGAGCAAAGTTACAAGAATATTTTTTAAATCACTTGGTGTAATTACGCTATCAATAATTTTATTGGCTGTATTCATATTTTTTGCAATTCAGTCTCCAGTTTTTCAAACATGGCTTGGACAAAAAGCAGGAAGCTATTTAAGCTCCGAACTAAATAATAAGATAACCATAAAAAAAATTCACATTGAGTTTTTTAAAATAGCCAATTTAGAAGGAGTTTTTGTTAGCGATAAAAATAACGACACTCTTTTTACAGGTGATTTATTAGTAGATATTAATAAACTAGATTACAAACAAAAAAAAATAGCTTTCAAAAAAATAACATTAAAAAATTCTACGACTAAACTAATCAATTATAAAAACGACAGTAAATTAAATTTTCAGTTTTTAGTTGATTATTTCAATACTAACCAAACTGATACTGTTTCAAAACAAAATTGGGAGGTTGAGTTTGGAGATGTTGTTTTAGATAATGTAAATTTTATTTATCGAGATGAAAATAAAAACACTACTTTATCCCAAAATATAAATTTTAATAATTTACACTTAACAAAAACCTATGGCAAAATATCTAAGATTAATTTTAAAAACGACACCATTTTTGCAAAACTTAATAATTTAAAAACCAATGAGCAATGTGGATTTATTCTAAACGAACTTTCTGCCGAAAGTAAGGTAAGCCCAAATGAACTTTTTTTAAGTAAATTAACAATAAAAACCCCACAAACATGTATAAAAGGCAGTATTAATTTTTTGTATTCTGAATGGAATGATTATTCAGATTTTGTAAATAAAATAAAAATAAAATCTACTTTAGAAGACAGCACATATATTGCAATGCAAGACATTTCAAAATTTGCGAGTGAGTTAAACGGATTAAATGCAAAAATAAATTTGTCAGGAAAAGTAAATGGTTACGTTAACGACTTAACATTAAAAGAGTTTTATTTTTCATACGGAAATGACACTAAATTCAGAGGTAATTTAACCCTCACAGGATTACCAAATTTTAGCACAAGTTATTTACACATAAACGCCAAAGAAATAGCAACTAGCTATAACGATATTATTCAAATTCCAAATTATCCTTTTTCACAAAATAAAAAAATAGAACTTCCAATAGAATTAAAAAAATTGGGCAAAATAAGTTACAAAGGGAAATTTGATGGTTTTATTTCTGACTTTACTACCTATGGAAAATTTAACACAAACCTAGGCAGCGTTGTAACTGAACTAAGTATTAAAACAGGAAAAAATAAAGATAATGTTTCGTATCATGGAAAAATTGAAACTTCAAATTTTGATATAGGCACACTTTTTGGAATTAAAAACTTTAATGCACTTAGTTTAAATACCGAAGTAAAAGGTAAAGGCCTTTCACTTAAATCAATTAATGCAGACTTAGACGGAAAAATATCAAGTCTAAATTTTAATAATTATACTTATAATGCAATTAAGTTAAATGGTCACATTCAAGAAAAAATTTTTAACGGATTAATAACATGCAAAGATAAAAATGCAGATTTTGACTTTAATGGCAGTATAAATTTCACTAATAAATTACCAGAAATGGATTTTATTTCATCAATAAATAATATTGATCTCAAAGAATTAAATTTCTCAAAAACTGAATCCAAATTATCTACTCAAATACTTATAAAATTAAATGGTGACAATTTAAATAATATAAGCGGTTACATTAATTTTGATAATACTATTTATAAAAATTCGGCTAAACAATTCAAAATAAATACTATCGATTTAAAACTAGATCAAGAAACTGAAAACAAAAAAATAGTTTTAAATTCAAGCTACTTTAATTTTTCGGCAGATGGCAAATTCAACAATAATAATCTGCCACTAGCTTTTAATCAGGTGTTAAATGCCTATTATCCAACATTTTTTATGAAAAACAAAGGTAAATTAATTTACAAAGATGCCTTTAACTACAAATTAACTATAAAAAAATTTAATTTGATTAATGAACTTTTCATAAAAGAATTAATGGTTAGCCCCAATACAACTATTGGTGGTGAATTTAATGCATTTACTAATTTAATTACTGTAAATCTAAAATCAGATTCGATTAAATACGGCGACATTAAATTCAATAATAATGTAATTGAATCTTATTCTAAAAACAATAAAATCAATCTGGTTTTTAAAGGCAGCAATATTAAATTAACCGATAGTATTTATCTGAAAAACTATTTTATGTATTTAGTTTCAAAAGATTTAGACACAAAATATAATTTTGAATGGAACAACAAAGGCATTTCAAACAGCGCAGGTAAAGTGGCAGGAAAAGTTTCGTTTAGTAAGCAAATTGCCAATTTAACTTTCGATAAATTTTTTATTTCATCTAAAGATAGCAGCATTTGGAATTTAGTATCAACCAATCCAGCTACAATAGATACAGGAGGCAACATTATCATTAACCCTTTGCAATTTACCAACAACGAACAAAACATTAGTATTGCCGGTGCACTAACCAGAAATACTAACGATAGTTTAGCCATTACCGTTTCAAACTTAACGTTAGAACAATTTAACCCCATTTTAAAAGATGCAAAAATAAAACTGGAAGGTAAATTAAACGGAAGGGTAACCATACACGACCCTAAAGCATTTGCCTTTAGTAGCAATCTTAACTTTTCAGACTTAAAATTAAATAATAATACTATTGGTAAATTAATTGTAAAAACAAATTATGTTGCCTCCACAAAAACAATTTATACTGACGGTTATACATCTTTAGGATTACCAACTTTAAATGGAGAGGAAATGAAAAATATTTCATTTAAAGGTTATTATTATTTAAATAAAGATGACGAAAGCATTGATATAGATATAAAAGCCTCTCCCGCAAATCTTAAATTACTTAATCCTTTACTTGAAGGGATAATGACTGTTAATAACGCATTAATTTCTGGAGACGGAAAAATTCACGGAACACCAAACAATATTAAAATTGATGGCAAGTTTAAACTCTATAATAGTGAAATTAAAATAGACTATACAAATGTTACCTAC
>CANFQR010000204.1 GCA_947449125.1 Bacteroidota bacterium
AGTAAATTATCATTAAATACAGGTTTTAATAAATTAAAAAGTTCTTCTGCTAAATGACTGACTTCATTTACATCGCTGGAGATGATATTAATTTCGAATAATCTGAAATAGGGTGGATAATTAAATTGATTTCTGTCATTTAAAGTTTCGGTATAAAAACTTTTAATGTTGCCTTCTGAAATATAATTTATTACCGGATGGTTTGGCTGACTTGTTTGCACAAAAACTAAACCCTTATCATAACTTCTGCCCGCTCTTCCTTTAACCTGTGTGATTAATTGAAAAGCCTTTTCATACGACCTGAAGTCAGGGAAATTTAAAATTGAATCTGCATTTAAAACACCAACTACACTAACGTTATTAAAGTCTAATCCTTTTGTAACCATTTGCGTACCAATTAAAATATCAATGTTTCCGGATTCGAAATCATCAATTAATTGTTTATAGGCGTACTTACTTTGAGTACTATCTAAATCCATTCTTGCAATTTTGGCATCAGGAAACAATATTTCAATATCTTCTTCAATTTTTTCGGTGCCCATGCCCTTAAACACAAGTTTATTACTTCCGCAAGCCGAACAAGTTTTTGTTGGGGCAATAGCGTAACCGCAATAATGACATACTAATTTTTGTTGTTGTTTATGATAAATTAGTGACACATCGCACTGAATACATTGAGGCACGTGTCCGCAGTCTCGGCATTCTGTATAAGGAGCAAAACCTCTTCTGTTTTGAAATAAAATAATTTGTTGTTTTTTTGAAAGTGCATTTTTAATTCCATCAAATAACGGAGGAGTTAAACATGCTTTCATTTGATTTGATTTTTCAAAAAAATTAAGATCGCAGATTTCAATTTTTGTACCGCCGCTTTCTACAAATTGATTGTTTAATTCAACCAATGCATATTTTGATTGGTTGGCATTAAAGTAACTTTCTAATGATGGGGTACCACTTCCTAAAACAATAGATGCTTTGTGCAGATTTGCAAGGTATAAGGCGGAATCTCTTGCATGGTAGCGTGGGGAGGGATTTCGTTGTTTAAACGAATTGTCGTGCTCTTCGTCAACGATAATCAATCCTAAATTATTAAAAGGTAAAAATAAACAAGAACGGGCTCCTAAAATAATTTTATACTGATGAGTTTTATTTTCCGGCTTATTTAGGTCGATAGAAACATCATTTTTTGGAATACTATTATGTAATGGCTGAGTTGAATTAAAAAGAACGTTATTCCAAATTTCAACACGTTCGTTTTCGCTGAACCGTGAATGATAAACACCAACCTCTTCACCAAACACCGCTCTTAGTCTAGTTATAAGCTGAGTAGTTAAAGCAATTTCAGGAATTAAAAATAGTATTTGTTTATTTAAGCTTAAGTAATCTTTTATTAACTGAATATAGATTTCAGTTTTTCCGCTTCCGGTAACCCCTTGTAATAAAACCGGTTTTTTTTCGTTAAATCCAATTTTTATTTTTTCGTAAGCATCGCGTTGTTGTATACTTAGTGTTTTTGATAATGAATTACTTTTTTCAAATAAAATTCTGCCAACTTCAAATTGCTGTTCTATAAAAATTGTTTTTTTTATAAGGGATGTAACTGCGCTATTTTCAACTTTTTTAATAAGTTCTGTTTTTTTTATCCAGCCGTTAATGTTAGAGTCTTTGTTTTTTTGTAAGTGTAAAAAATAAATTAATGCTTCTGCTTGTTTAAACGATTTTTTTTCTAAGTGAGTTAATGTTTCGTTTAACGATGTATCATTTGTGAATTTCTCATTTAATCTAATAAATGATTGGAGTTTTGGTTTGTATTTATCTTTAACATCTTCAAAAACAATTATTGCATTTTTTTTTAGTAGTTTGTTTATAATACTTTGCGCGGATTTTAACTTTAATAATTTGGCAACATCATCAAAACTTAAATTCGATTTTTTTATTAGGTTGTCTAAAATTAAATGCTCTTTTTCTGTAAAAAAATCAAGTTCGGTTTCTTCTAAATTAAATTGAGGATTAATTTGAATGTGCGAATTACTGCTTAGTTTTAGGCCTGAAGGTAAAGCCACGTTCATTACGTCTCCGGGGTTGGCACAATAATAAAAGGCTATCCAATCCCAAAAAATCAATTGTAATTCATTTACAATAGGGTAATCATCTAAAACAGTTTCAATGTATTTTGCCTGATAGTGTGTTGGTGCAACTGTATGAATTTTATAAATTATCCCGGTATAAATTTTAGTTTTACCAAATTGTACTAGTACTCGTTTACCTGTTTCTATGCTGCTGTTAAATTCTTTAGGCACCCTGTAGGTGTATTTATTAGGAACACTTAGAGGAACAATAACGTCAACAAATAAGGTAGAGTTTTGCATTAACTTATTAAATAGGCTAAAATTATTCCAAGAGCCATCATTACAATTTTTGTCTTGTTGTATTTATGATGATCGCTTGATTCAAATAATATGGCTGTTGAAATGTGTAAAAATATACCTATAACAATTGCAAAAGCAATTTGGCTGTAGGTTTGGTAATTGTTTAATCCAAAGGTTTGTAACAAATAGCTGCTTAGAAAACCTACAGGCGTCATTATTGAAAACATAAGGAGCAAAAGCCATTTTTTAGAATTAGTTGATTCATGTTCTTTTAATAACGATACAAACGCTATGGTAATTGGAATGTTATGAAGTGCAAGTCCTAAAATAAGTTGGTGATTTATATGTGACGAACCATTGCCGTGCCCGTAATAAATAGGTAATCCTTCTAAAAAAGAATGGAGTAATAAGCCTATAATAATGCCTTTAGGTAAGTGTTTTTTGCATTCTGCACTATGCAGGTGTAAATGGCCATGTTCAATACCTGTGCTAAATGTGTCAATTAACAACTGTATACAAAATCCAAGCACAATAAATAATCCTATTTGTTTAACTTCTCCTACTTCAAAAGCTTCTGGTAGCAGGTGAATTATAGAAAGAGCAAATAAATAGGCAGCGCTGAAAGCTAGCAGTAATCTTAAATTAATTTGATTTATTTTAATTTTAAGCGCAATGCCACCTGCAATTAAAATGGGTGCAATTAAGTAAATTATGGGTAAAATTGAGTTCAATTTATTTTATGAATTTAATGATTAGTCTGTCTGAAGATTTTTCGTTGTAGGGTTCTAATAAATAATTACCATAAACTTCCTCAACTTTTAAGTTTGCTGCAATTGCAAAATTGTTAAAATCAGTAAGGTTTAAAAGTGTTACCGATTCTTCAAAATAATAGTTTTTATTACTGTCTGAAAATTCAATACGTTTCACAATTCGGTTACTGATAATTTTTCTGCTAATATAAAACGTAATATTGCCTCTTTTTTCTATGGTTTCAGGAATTAATGACGCAACTGTTTTTGCTGAATTAAAAAAATCAACTAAAAAAATACCATTATCCACTAATGCGTTACTTACATTTTTAAATACAGTAAAATTGTCATTAAAATCATTAAAATATCCGATACTGGTAAATAAGTTAAATACAGCATCAAAATAATTTAACTTAAATGGTTGTCGCATGTCGTGCACAAAAAAACTTAGCGTTTCATTGGTGTTTTTTGAGGCTTCGTTTATGCTATTAGTGGCAAGATCGGTTCCGGTTACATTAAAACCTTTGTGATGCAGGGCTAGAGAATGCCTTCCTTTTCCGCATGCCAAATCCCATATTTTTGAATGTGGTTTTACTTGAAGTTTTTTGCAAAGATTATCTATAAAAAAAACAGCTTCATTCTCGTTTCGATTGTTATAAAGTAAATGGTAATACGGTGAGTTAAACCAATCTTTAAACCATTCTGAGTTATTCATTCTATAAAGGTACTAAAAATAAAAATCTACTTTAAAACTAAGTCAATATTATTGAAAGCCTCAATAAAATTAAATTCTTATGGTGCATAAAGAAACTTAAATTTTTATATTTGCCCCTCGCTAAAAATCAATGACTTTTACAGAAGAGATAAATAGAAGAAGAACGTTTGCCATAATTGCACACCCAGATGCCGGTAAAACAACCTTAACCGAAAAATTATTGTTATTTGGGGGCGCCATTCAAACTGCTGGTGCGGTAAAATCTAACAAAATAAAAAAATCTACAACGTCAGATTTTATGGAAATAGAAAAGCAAAGGGGAATTTCCGTTTCTACATCCGTTATGGCGTTTGATTATAAAAATTACAAAGTAAATATTTTAGATACACCAGGACACGAAGACTTTGCAGAGGACACTTACAGGACCTTAAGCGCGGTTGACAGCGTAATTATGGTTATTGATTGTGTAAAAGGAGTAGAGCCTCAAACC
>CANFQR010000205.1 GCA_947449125.1 Bacteroidota bacterium
GAATCAAGATAAAAAAAACATCATAATTAAGCCCCTTATAAACCAAACATAAATCGTTTTATAAGGGGTTTTTTAGTTAAAAATTAAAAATTGAAAACACCTATCACATCCATAGAAGAAATTCAAAATTTTAAAGGCAAATATCCTAAACAACTATGGTATTTGTTTTTTAGTGAAATGTGGGAACGCTTTAGTTTCTATGGTATGCGAGGCATGCTGGTGTTTTTTATGGTTAACCAGTTATCATTAAACGATGTTGTTGCAAATTTGCAATATGGTGCCACTCAAGCTTTTGTTTATGCATTTACTTTTGTGGGCGGCTTGTTTGCAGACAAAATACTAGGGCTAAGAAAATCTTTATTCTGGGGTGGTTTGTTGATGATTGTTGGCAGCATTTTACTTGCTGTTAATCCAAAAGATTTTTTCTTTTTAGGTATAGCTTTTAACATTATTGGTACAGGATTTTTTAAACCAACTATTTCTTCAATAGTAGGAAACTTATATAAACCGGGCGATTCGAGAACAGACGCTGGCTTTTCGTTATTTTATGCCGGAGTAAATTTAGGCGCTTTATTAGGAGGTTACTTTTGTATTACCATCGGTAAAGGCCAATTATTTCAAAGTATTATTCCAGCTCAGTATTCTTGGAACGTTGCATTTGGCTTAGCCTCAATTGTTATGGTTGTTAGCTTACTTACATTTGTTCGCACCCAAAAAAGTCTTGGACCAATTGGCACATCTCCCCTGCTCCATCACGATAATAAAAAAAGAAAACTTCTTGAATTGCTTACTTATATTGGTTCAATAGGCATTATCCCTTTAATAATTCTATTAGTTTCTAATTCTGAATATACAGATGTATTTATGTTTATTATTGGCCCTTGCGCTCTTCTCTATTTAATTTACGAAATGCGTAATTTCTCATTACAAGAAAATAAAAAATTAATTGCGGCAATTATTTTCATGCTGTTTTCTATTTTTTTCTGGGCATTTTTTGAGCAAAGCGGAGGCTCGTTAAGTTTATTTGCTGCAAATAATTTAAACAATTCGGTTGCAGGTATGACGCTCGACCCAAACGGCGTAAACAATTCGGCTAACTCTTTATTTGTTATTGTTTTTGCAAGCTTAATAGGCTTGCTTTGGATTTGGTTAAATAAAAGAAAGCTAGAACCCAACACTGTGGTTAAGTTTGGAATTGCCTTTTTATTTTTAGCTGCCGGATTTTATATTTTTTATTACACCAAATTCTTTGCAAACACCCAAGGTATTACATCGCTAAATTTATTTACGTTTGGATGGTTTATAATAACCTTTGGCGAATTATGCCTTTCTCCTATTGGCATGTCTATTATGACAAAACTCTCACCTCAAAAAACACAAGCTGTTATCATGGGAATGTGGTTTTTAGCAAGTGCTTACGGTCAGTACTTTGCCGGCTTGTTAGGGGCTAACATTGCCAGTGCTTCAGAAAATTCAAGCAACTTAGAAAAACTTGTTATTTATGCCAATGGCTATAAGCAGTTAGGTTTTTACGCGTTGCTATCAGGTATAGTATTAATTGCAATTTCTCCATTAGTTAAAAAATTAATGGGTGAAGTAAAATAAAAAACCGGACTTTATAATTTGTACTTTAGAAAGTAGTGTTCTTAATTAAAATTATTTTAAATTAATCTTTTTAAAAAAGAGTGTCATTATTTTATAAAATGAAACCAATATTAACATTTATAATATTAGTTAGCTTTAGTATAAACAATTTTATTTATTCTCAATTATTACCGCAAGAAAACAGCATTCTATTTAAGCAAACCAATTCTGTATTTAATAAAGTAATCGAAAAAAATAATTTCACTAATACAATACCATTAGATTCCAGCGCTTCATTACCTATTGGCATTCACAAACAAATTGGTCAGTCAACATACATTATTGCCATAGACAGCGCTAAATTTTTACCAAACGCAGCAAGTTGCAATGCGTATATGCTAATTGGACTACCCGGTATAGCTGATAGTTTGGCTTTTGCAGCAAAAAACATAGGTATAAATCCTAAAGGTGTATTATCCGGAAACAGCGGCAATTCAAAATTGCAATTAGTTTCAAATCATATTATTCATATTAGTCCTAAAATCAAGTTAATTCTTAAAAACGATGGCAGTAACTATGTTGAATGGAACTGTAATGGCTTTCAGGCAATAAATATCAAAGGATATTTTGAATTTTCAGAAACCATACTTGAACCAGAAACCAAATCTTCAACCGATTCAACTGTAAAAGCAAGTTTTGAAATTCATACTAATGATATTCATAATTTAATTATGACGGTAAACATTTCTCCTTTTAAAATTAAAGGCATTAACGATTTATCGTTTACAGTTAACGAAGCCGTAGCTGATTTTAGTGAAGTTGCAAATGCTCCACTAATGAATTTCCCTGTTGGTTATAATTTAAACGACCCTAATCCGTTAATGTGGAATGGCTTTTTTATAAAAAATGTAACTATAAAACTCCCAAAAGAAATATCAAATAAAAATCAAAATTCAACAACAATAAGTGCAAATAATTTAATTATTGATAATACTGGCTTATCAGGTAATTTTTCTGCTCAGAATATTTTATCATCACAAAACTCAGAAATGGAATCCTGGAAATTTTCTGTAAACCAATTGGAAGTTGGAATACTACAAAATCATATCACATCTGGATCAATTGCTGGTAATATACAATTACCAATATTTGATAATAACAGTTTAAATTATTCTGCAGCAATAAGCGAAAACCCAACAAATCAAGAACTTGATTATAACTTTATAATTAGTACCCAAAACAATATTGAAGCAAGCGTTTTATCTGCCAAAATAGACCTCTACAATACGTCTCAAATACAGATATCAAAAACAGCAAATAAATTTGTGCCAATGGCATTACTAAATGGTAAAATAAAATTTAACCATAGTAATTTAAACACATCCAAACTCGATTTTCAGAACCTAAAAATTGAAAGTAGTGCACCTTACATTACTCAAGGTATATTCAGTTATACAGGGAATTCAGCAAACAAGTCTATGAACTTTCCGATATGTATTAATCAAATTTCTTTAATCCTAAATGATAACAAACCAACTATTAATTTAAATGTTGGATTAAATTTTATGGAATCGAGCGATCAAGGATTTGCTGCAAACGTTGGTATTTCAGTTAAAACTAAACTAACCCAAACTGCACAAAATAACACCTACCCTACTTTAGCTTTTGATAAGATTAAAGTAAATGATATAGATTTAGACATCAGCACTCAGGCATTCTTTTTAAAAGGAAAACTCATTCATCTTGAAAATCACACTTTGTACGGAAATGCTATTGCGGGCACTATGACCATTACATTAGCTCAAATCAATAACATGAGCGCATCATTTAATGCTTTATTTGGTGCATTACCTAACTACAAATATTTTTATGTTGATGGAAGTGTTATTTTCCCTCAAGCTATACCACTAACAGGCAACTTAAAACTAAAAGGTTTAATGGGAGGATTATATTATCACATGAATAAAAATGTAAATTATGTGGCTGCTATGCAAACAACAACCAATGGTCCTATTGGTGTATATTATCCTGATAATTCAAAATCAATTGGTTTTAAGGCCGGATGCACAATTTTTTATAGCGTAGAGGAAACTTTTAATGCCGATATGGTTTTGGAAATGAATTTTAATTCGCAACAAAACGGCGGAGGAATTGCCAATATCAATTTTTCAGGGGACGCATTTAGTATGATTAGTATTGCTAATAGACAAGGAAAAAGATACAATCAAGTTCCTTTAGGCGCAAACGGTTTTATTAATTATGATTTTAACGCTAAAATTTTACATGCCACTTTAAATGCTGGAATTAATTTATCATCTTATGTTTACGGAAATGTATCCTGCGCTGCACATTTTGAAGAAAATTTATGGTATGTTAATATAGGTAAGCCATCAAATAAAGGTAATTTAACTGTTACCTATTTAGGTTATGTAAAAGCTTATTTTATGACAGGCAACCAAATTGAAACATCGGTTTTACCTCCAGTTATCACACAACATTTTGGAAATCCAAACAATAGAAATAGCACACAACTAAACAATGGCAATGCATTTTGTATGGGAGCAGAAATAAACAAATCTGTAAGTGCCGAATTTCCTTTCAGCTTTTTTACAGTATACGGAAGTATAAATTATACATCAGGCTTTGATTTAATGATGACAAAAGTACAACCTAATTATATCTGTCAAAATACAGGTGATTCGCCAGGTTTTAAAGGTAATTATCTTGAC
>CANFQR010000206.1 GCA_947449125.1 Bacteroidota bacterium
GATTAAAAACTAGTTCAATATTTTTTTTAATATTTCCCCAAATCTAAAAATATCTTCAAACGAATTGTATAATGGTACCGGCGCGCACCTAATAACGTTTGGCTCTCTCCAATCAGGAATTACACCGCTTTCAATTAATTGATTATATAATGATTTACCATAACCGTGGGCAACTATTGATAATTGACATCCTCGATTGTTTTTTGGCGTTATTATTTGAAGGCAATTATTTTTCTCAACATTAATTTCATCTATTATAAATTCTAAATATGCAGTAAGCAGTTTACTTTTTTTATCTAAAGCCGGCATACCTAACTCATCAAAAATATCTAAACTAGCTCTGCAGGCGGCCATACTTAAAACAGGTGCGTTACTTAATTGCCAACGTTCTGCTGTTTGTATTGGCATAAATTTACTATCCATTAAAAAACGAGTTTCTTTATCGTGTCCCCACCATCCGGCAAATTGAGGAATAGTTGTGTTTTTTAGATGTTTTTCATGCACAAAAGCGCCAGCCACCCCGCCAGGCCCACTATTTAAATATTTATAGCTGCACCAAACGGCAAAATCAACATCCCAATTATGCAGTTCTAATTGCAAATTACCGGCGGCATGCGCTAAATCAAAACCGACTATTGCTCCAACATTATGACCTGCCTGAGTAATGGATTTCATATCAAAAACCTGACCGGTAAAATAATTTACACCGCCAATCATAATTAAAGCTAAAGTATTTTTATTGTCTTCAATAGTTTTATAAATATCTTCCTCTCTAATATGGTACTCTCCTGGTCGGGGTTCAATCTCAATCAAAGCCTCATCAGGATTGAAGCCATGAAATTTTAATTGTGACTGCAATGCATATTGGTCACTTGGGAAAGCCTTAGATTCGCATAAAATTTTATACCTGTTTTTTGTTGGACGATAAAATGATACTAACAATAAATGAAGGTTAACCGTAAGCTGATTCATCATAACTGTTTCTTCTGGAAGAGCACCTACAATTTTTGCCATTTTATTTGTAAGTAATTCGTGATAAGACAACCATGGGTTTTTTGCTAAAAAATGCCCTTCTACCCCATATTTACCCCAATCATCCAGTTCTTGCTGCAAATAATGTTGAGTGTTTTTTGGCTGTAAGCCTAATGAGTTACCCGTAAAGTAAATAACATTTTTGTTTTCATGCTGCGGAAAAAAAAACTTTTCCCGATACAATTTAAGTTCATCTTGTTTATCTAGACTTTTTGCAAATGATAAATTATTTTCAAAAACCATAATATCTTTTAGTGTAGTTATTTTTAAGTAAATTAGTTTAAAATTAGTCTTTTCGAAAGTAACACATTTATTATTTACCTAATCAGATTTTTTTACTTTTTCCCACTTTGATTTGAAAGTAAAAGTTAGTATTGTTGCCCGCTGTTTAGCTAATTCCGCCTTTTCTCCCGTAAATAATTCGTCTACACTATCCACAAAAACTTTCAGCCAAACTTCAAACATTTCTGGTTTAATTGGCAAATGAATGTGTTTTTCAAAAACATTTGTTGTATATCCCTGCTCATCTAACAGAACAAAACTCCAAAAAGAAACAATATTTGGTAAATGAGACTGAAAATTTATTCCATTAAAAACAGATTTAATTTCATCAATTTGTAATAATCTTTCGTAAAATAAATCAATTATTTTCTCAATATCCTGCTTATTGGTAATATCCATTTTTTATAAATGTAAGGTTATTCTATTAAAGACAATTAATTACAAAATTGAATTAAAGATTGCGTGTTAAACAACATTAAAGAAACTATTTTAACTCCGGTTCAGTATTCTCATTTGTTTGAAGTGGCAACAATGAAGGTATATTTACAGGATTGAGTATTTCTACTCTATTTTTTTTAGGCGTTTTACTTCGTGATGTTTTTTTTACGTTATTTTTCTTGCCCGGAAATTCATTTTTTTCATCCAACAATAAATCAATATCATCTAATTTTTTAATTGATACATTTTTATTAGAAATGCTATCGGCACTTGGCTTATTTACAAGTGACAAAGAATCCTTAGTCTCATCGATATTTTTTTTGATTGGGACTAAAACTTTTTTTTGAGGCATTGGTTGTAAGGTATTATCCTGAGAAATTGACACCCCATAATTTTTTAAGGGGATGTTATTTTTTATACTTAGAAATTTATAGAGTATAAACGTAAAAAAAACAATTATTCCAAAAAAAATAATCGGCAAAATAACATTGCGGCTTATTCCAAATTTTATTTTTTTCGAAGTTTCAAGTTCCCTAACTCGAAACTTCTCGACATACTTTTCATAGTTATTCCAGGCCTCTTCATTAAAAAAAACTTGATGTTCTTTTAATTGAATGCGAATGCGATCCTCGTCTATTTCATAATTAAAATGACTACTCATTTTTCATTGTTTTATAACATTTTTCTATGTTTTTTTGCAAATAATATCGTGCTTTTTCTAACGCGCTTTTTACAGCTTGCACGCTCAAATCTAAGATTTCAGCTGTTTCATCAACACTATAATTATCTATTATATGCAGGTTCAATATAAGCCTTTGTGAGGGGACTAACTGCTGAATAGACTTAATTAACACATCTTCATCAATCGAATTATAATTTATAAAATCCGTACTTTCAAACAAATCATAATTTTTAGTTGACTGATTTGTAACTTTTACTGTGCTCGCAACATAATACTCGCTAACTATACTTTTTATAAACCTGGAACAAAGCAATATAATTTCAGTTTCGTTAATTCGGTTATCAGTATTAATTAACTTATCTGATTTCTGCTGTTGAATTTTTTTTATTATAGTATAAAAACTAAAATTTAACGCTTCGTTAGCTTGAGATTCATTTTTACAATAACGCATGGCTATTGACTTCATTCTGGGATAGTTTGCCTCGAAAAATCCTTTTACAGCCAATTTATCATTTTTGATTATTAGTTTTATGAATTCATCACGTGGCATATATCAACTTTGAATTAGCAACATTTAATTAAAATAAACGGCATCAATTAATTTAAATATACGCTATTGATTTGTTAAATTTAATATTTATTAAACTTTAATGTAAACCTATTACCTCTTAAAAATACTTTTCATTTCCACAAACATTTTTTAAGGATTTTATGCGTTTTTGTTATTTCATTGTAAATCAATTCTATTTACTTTATTAACACACTTTCGTTTAATTTCTTTGTTTAAAACTTCAACCAAGTGTTAATTCATTTGTTAAACTAAAGAGTGCTTTTTTACATTTATTTGTACTGTAAGAACTAAACAAAAAATCACAACTATTTAAATTAATATAATTGCCATGACAGAACCCATTTTATTAGAAAACAAAGACAGATTTGTTCTTTTTCCTATCAAGTACAAAGATATTTGGGAATTCTATAAAAAATCTGAAGCAAGCTTTTGGACAGCGGAAGAAATAGATCTGAGTTCAGACATTGCAGATTGGAATAATAAGCTTAATGATAACGAAAGGCATTTTATAAAACATGTTTTAGCGTTTTTTGCTGCAAGCGATGGAATTGTGAACGAGAACTTAGCCATTAACTTTTTAAACGAAGTGCAATACCCTGAGGCTAGGTGTTTTTATGGTTTCCAAATCATGATGGAAAATATCCATTCTGAAACTTATTCATTACTTATTGATACCTATATTAAGGATGCTGCTGAAAAAAACCATCTATTGCACGCGGTAGATACTGTTCCTTGTGTTGGCGAAAAAGCAGATTGGGCATTAAGATGGATTAGTAACGGTTCGTTTGCTGAACGTTTAATCGCTTTCGCTGCGGTTGAAGGTATATTTTTTTCAGGCTCATTTTGCTCGATTTTCTGGTTAAAAAAACGTGGTTTAATGCCTGGTTTAACTTTTAGTAATGAACTTATTAGCCGCGACGAAGGTTTACATTGCGATTTTGCTTGCATGATTTATTCAAATCATCTAAAAAATCAATTACCGAAAGAACAGGTAACAAAGATAATTATAGATGCCGTATCAATAGAGAAGAGATTTGTTGTTGAAGCCATTCCTGTAAAGTTAATTGGAATGAATTCAGACTTAATGTGTCAATATATTGAATTTTGCGCAGACAGACTATTGCTTTCTCTTGGCTGTGCTAAATATTATAACGCAGCAAACCCTTTTGATTTCATGGAAATGATTTCGTTACAAGGTAAAACAAACTTCTTTGAAAAACGCGTTGCTGAATATCAAAAAGCTGGTGTGATGAACAACAAAGAAGAAAATAATGTTTTTAAACTTGACGAAGACTTTTAGTACTAAA
>CANFQR010000207.1 GCA_947449125.1 Bacteroidota bacterium
AACATAATCATGTGCAGCATCGTGAAAAATATAATCATAATCCTCACTCACGTGCAATGGGTAAAAATATGGACCTTTTTGCCAAACGCAAAGATGAAACCGAATTTCCGGTTGAAATAAGTTTATCTTATTATACTCAAAATAACAATACTTATGTTATAGCTTTCATTATAGATAATACAGAACGTAAACAATATTCTGAAAATATATTAAAACTTAATTCTGAATTAGAAAAAAAAGTTGATGAAAGAACAAAAGTATTGCATGAGGCATTGCTGGAAATTGAAAATTCTAAAGAGCAGTTAAGTAAAGCCCTTTCTAATGAAAAAGAGTTAAACGACATGAAGTCAAGGTTTGTTACAATGGCCTCTCACGAATTTAGAACCCCATTAAGTACAATTTTATCATCAATTGTTTTGATAAATAAATACTGTAATAATGATGAAAAAATTGGCAAGCATGTGTTGAGGATAAAATCTGCGGTAACTAATATGACATTGATATTAAATGATTTTTTATCTGCCGAAAAACTAGAAGAAGGAAAAGTTTTGGTACGTAGAGAAACAGTGGATTTGAAAATACTTGTTAACGAAATTCTAAATGAAATTAATGGTATTTTAAAAACGGGTCAGTTTATTAAATATGTTCATAATGGTAATAACGTTGCGTTAATTGATAAGCAAATGGTAAGAAATATTTTATTGAATTTGGTTTCTAATGCCATTAAATTTTCACCTGAAAATAAATTAATATCAATTACAACATCAAATTTAGATAAAGAAGTTATTATAAAAGTCGAAGATCAAGGAATTGGTATACCAAAAGATGAGCAAGATCATTTGTTTGAACGTTTTTTTAGAGCAAAAAATGTTACAAATATTCAAGGTACAGGTTTGGGTTTGAATATTGTGTTAAAATACCTTGAAAGTATGAATGGAAAAATAAATTTTGAAAGCGAATTAAATAAAGGAACTGTCTTTACAATATTAATTCCAACCGAATAGAAATATTATGAAAACAATTTTATTAATAGAAGACAATGTTGATGTAAGAGAAAATACGGCTGAGATACTTGAATTGGCTAATTATAAAGTATTACAAGCAGAGAATGGTAAGTTGGGTGTTGAAATTGTTCAAAAAATGAAGCCTGATTTAATTATTTGTGATATAATGATGCCTGTTTTAGATGGTTATGGTGTAATTCACCTACTTAATAAAAGTAACGAAACAGCTAGTATTCCTTTCATATTTTTAACGGCTAAAAGTGAGCGCTTAGATTATAGAAAAGGAATGGAGATGGGAGCTGATGATTATATTAGTAAACCGTTTGATGATATTGAATTGCTTAAAGCCGTTGAAAGTCGTTTAAAAAAAAATGAAATATTAAAAACTGAATTTTCAAAAAATATTGATGGTCTATATGATTTTTTAGATGAAATAAAAAAAATTGATGATCTAAAAAAAATTTCTGTAGATAAGCGAATTAAATTGTATAAGAAAAAGGAAATAATTTTTAGCGAAGGTAACATTCCCAATTATTTATACTTTGTGGCAAAGGGCAAAGTAAAGACATACAAAGCCCATCAATATGGTAAAGAATTTATTACTAATTTATATACAGCCGGTGAATTTTTCGGATATACTGTTTTGTTGGAGCAATTACCTTATTCTGAAACTGCTGAGGCATTAGATGATGCTGAAGTTTGTCTTATTCCTAAAGAAGATTTTTATTTGTTAATGAATACTAATGTAAACGTGATGAAAGTTTTTGTAAAAATGTTAACTGATAATATTCTAGAAAAAGAAAAGCAATTGGTTAGTCTTGCGTATAGTTCTGTTAGGAAAAGAGTAGCCGACGCATTGATATTATTACAAAATCGTTTTGAAAATAACAAAAATGAAAATTTTACTATTTCAATATCACGGGATGATTTAGCTAATATTGTTGCTACTGCTACTGAATCTTTAATTAGAACCTTGAGTGATTTTAAAGAGGAAAATATGATTGCAATTAAAGGTAGTAACATTACTATTGTTGATTTTCAAAAATTAAAACAGCTTAAAGCCTAGGTTTAATTAATTATTTTTTTGTGGCTTGAAAATAAAATCATTTATTTCTTTGATTTTAGTCATTAGTTATACTTTAAGTAACTGTTTATTTTGTTTAGCTCAAATTATTATGTGAGGGTTGTTTCAAAATTTAAATACTAATAAGATTTGAAGTAAGTGGCTTAAATACGATATTTACCATGATTAAATAAACAATTGTGTTATTGATTTGCAATTTAA
This sequence comes from Bacteroidota bacterium, assembly GCA_947449125.1. Classification (GTDB taxonomy): domain Bacteria; phylum Bacteroidota; class Bacteroidia; order B-17B0; family Aurantibacillaceae; genus Aurantibacillus. The sequence continues at coordinate 2,290 of CANFQR010000207.1, forward strand.
ATTCTCTATAATAGCTTGGGCTAAATTAAAAATAATTTAGTTTTAAAATTTTTTCCATAAATATTTTTAACTGAATATGATTTTAATATTTAGCGCAGTTAATAATTATGAATGACCTAAACAAAAAGAACAAAAGTATTTCTGAGGAACAGTTTTTTTTGCAAGGGCCTAATTCGAGAAAAAGCGAATTTATTTTTGTGCTTAAAGTGTTTTTTGAATTTATTAAAGGTTTTCGTGTTTTTCATTTTCAAGGTCCTTGTGTAACTGTCTTTGGCTCAGCAAGGTTTAATGAAGAACATTCTTTTTATAAAACAACGAGAGAAATAGGAAGTAAATTAGCTCAGAAAGGTTTTACTGTAATGACGGGCGGTGGTCCAGGATTGATGGAAGCGGCCAATAGGGGAGCAAAAGATGTAAATGGAAAATCTATTGGCTGTAATATTGTTTTACCTATGGAGCAGCAACCCAATAAATATCTTGATAAGTGGGTTGGTATTCGTTATTTTTTTGTTCGTAAAGTGTTGTTATCAAAATATTCTTATGCTTTTGTGGTAATGCCCGGAGGTTATGGCACTTTAGATGAGTTTTTTGAAGCTTTAACATTAATTCAAACTAATATTATGAAACATTTTCCTGTTGTAATTTTTGGTAAAGATTATCATAAACAATTATTAGCTCATGTTAAGCAACTGTCTTTGTCAGGCACCATTAATACAAATGATGAAAATTTATTTCTTATTACAGATAGTGTTGACGAGGTAATTAATCATATTGATAAGTATGCGATTGTAAAATTTAATCTTAAAAAAGTAAGAAAAATAAAGCCATTTAATTGGCTTGGCGAACGAGCATAAGTTTATTATTTAAATTCTTGAAAATTTATTGATTTGATAACTGCAGATTTTTGGAAGTTTTTTGCCGGCTTAGGTGTTTTTTTATATGGCATGTTTCATTTGGAAGAGTCTCTTAAACAGATTGAAGGGAGATCATTTAAATTATTTCTAAAAAAATTCACAAAAAATAAACTCAGTGCAATTTTAAGCGGAACACTGGTAACTGGCTTTTTACAGAGCAGTTCAATAGTTAATTTAATTATGTTATCGTTTGTTGGTGCAGGTATTATTTCTATGCGTAATGCTTTTGGGGTTGTTATAGGTTCTAACATAGGTGGCACATTCAATAGTTGGCTAATTGCTATGTTAGGTTTTAAAATTAATTTTAGCACTATTACAATGCCTCTTTTGGCTATTTCTAGTTTATGTCTTTTACTTTTAAAAAATCAAAAATTAATTTATAATCTCTCTAAATTTTTAATGGGGTTTAGTTTAATTTTTCTTGGTTTGGATTTTATGAAGGAGAGTATGGAATTATTAATTAATGAGTTTAATATTCTTAATTTTTTAAATTATCCTTTATCTTTTTTTGTTTTAATTGGGTTTGTTATTACTGCAATTATACAAACCAGTTCAGCTATGGTTGTAATTGTTTTAAGCGCGCTGTATTCACAAGTAATATCTATTGAAGTTGCAATTTCAACGGTTTTAGGTGCCGAATTGGGAACAACTATAAAATTATTAATTAGTTCAATTGGAGGTATTTCGGCAAAAAAACGTTTAGCAATGGGTAATTTTATATTTAATTTTTTTACATCTTTATTTGGCTTTGTTTTTTTAAGTTCAATTATAAAATTCATCAAAATTTATCTAGGTATCGAAGATTCTATTTTTATTTTAGTTTCATTTCAAAGTATAATTAATATAGTTGCTGCAATTTTATTTTATTTTGTTTTAAATTATTATACCGGTTTTCTTGAAAAAATTATTGGTAATAATGATAAGACAATAACGTATTATTTGAATGAAACAAATAATGGAATATCAAATACTTTTAATGAATTAATTGAAAAAGAAATTGGTTTATTTATTTGCCGTATTATACAATTCAACAAGGCAATATTTAATATTGATTCTCAAATTGAAAATAATAGTTTGAAAGATTTGGAAAAAAACAAACTGT
>CANFQR010000208.1 GCA_947449125.1 Bacteroidota bacterium
CTTGTTCTCTTTCGATTGATTCAAACAAAGCTTTAAAATTGCCTGCACCAAACCCTTTGGCACCCATACGTTGAATTATTTCATAAAATAGGGTTGGACGATCTTCAACAGGTTTGGTGAATATTTGTAATAAATAACCTTCCTCATCAGCGTCAACCAAAATTGATAATTTTTGTAATTCGTTAATGTCTTCTTTCATTATATCACGATGCACACCTAAACGTTTTGGGATGTCGTCGTAATAGGCTTGAGGTGGAGGGGGTAAAAATTCTACACCGCGAGCTTTTAATTCGCCTACAGTTTTAATAATATCATCAGTAGCTAGTGCTAAATGTTGCACACCTGCACCTTCGTAAAATTCAATATATTCTTCTATTTGCGATTTTTTCTTGCCAATGGCGGGTTCGTTAATAGGAAATTTAATGCGGCCGTTTCCATTGCTCATAACCTTACTCATAAGAGCAGAATATTCGGTTGTAATTTGTTTGTCGTCAAAGCTCAAGAAGTTAACAAAACCCATTACGTCTTCGTACCATTTAACAGTTGGGTTCATTTGATTCCAGCCAACATTACCTACCATATGATCTATAAACTTAAGGCCAACAGGGCTTGGATTGTAATCACTATTCCATTCTTTAAATCCCGGTAGAAACAAACCTTTATAATTTTTTCGTTCTACAAACATATGAACGGTTTCTCCATAGGTATAAATACCTGAACGAACAACTTCACCATATTCATCATTCTCCACAGTAGGCTCCATAAAAGGTTTTGCTCCTCTTTTTGTCGTTTCTTCAAAAGATTTTCTGGCATCTTCAACCCAAAGAGCAATAACTTTTACACCATCGCCATGTTTTTTAACGTGTTCGCCAATTGCAGAGTTGCTGTTTAATGCAGTGGTAAGTACAATGCGAATTTTATCTTGTTTTAAAACATAAGATGTACGGTCTTTTAAACCTGTTTCTAATCCGGCATAAGCTAAAGATTGAAAGCCAAAAGCTGTTTTATAAAAATGGGCCGATTGTTTGGCGTTGCCAACATAAAATTCTACGTAATCAGTTCCTAATAAGGGTAAAAAGTCTTTTGCGCCTTCAAATATTTTTTCTAATCCGTATTCAACATTTTTTATTTCTTTAGCCATTTTAATTTAGTTTAAACGATTTATTGTAACTAAGTGTAATTTTAGTTTGAATAATTTATTTTACAAGTTCAAAGGTAATTTTATTTGATAAGTTAAACAACAAGTTAAATTAATTCGCCAAATAAATCAAAATCGTTTGCATCTGTAATTCTAACATCCGCAAAGTCGCCAAGCCTTACGTAATCATCATGTTTTAATTTAACCAGCACTTCATTGTCTACATCCGGACTGTCAAATTCAGTTCTTCCAATAAGGAAATCGCCTTCTTTTTTATCAAATAATACCTTGAAATTTTTTCCGATTTTTTCTTGATTTAATTTAAACGATATCTCTTGTTGAATAGCCATAACTGCGTCGGCACGTTTTCGTTTTATTTTTTCGGCAACATCGTCTTTTAATAAGTGAGCATGCGTGTTTTCTTCGTGTGAATAGGTGAAAATTCCAAGTCGTTCAAATTTAGTATTGCTAACCCATTCTAACATTTCTTCATGGTCCTTTTCGGTTTCACCCGGATAACCGGCAATCAGTGTTGTTCGAAGTGCAATGCCTGGAACTTTGTCTCTGATTTTACTTACCAAATCAATAGTTTTTTGTTTTGTAATACCACGGCGCATGCTGGTTAACATATTATCGCTAATATGTTGCAAAGGCATATCAAGATATTTACAAACGTTTGATTTTTTATTCATAACATCCAGTACTTCCATCGGAAAACCGCTTGGGAACGCATAATGCAATCTAATCCAATCTATTCCTTCAACATCAGAAAGTTTATCAATTAAATTTGCAAGTTCTCTTTTTTTATAGATGTCTAATCCATAGTAAGTTAAATCTTGAGCAATTAATAAAAGTTCTTTTGTTCCTTTGTTTGCAAGGGTTTTGGCGCGCATTAAAAGTTCTTCTATTTTAACGCTGACATGTTTACCTCGCATTAAAGGAATAGCACAGAAACTGCAAGGTCTGTCGCAACCTTCACTTATTTTAAAGTAGGCAAAATGTTGAGGAGTAGTTAATAAACGTTCGCCAACTAACTCTTGCATGTAATTGGCTTTTAAGGTTTTTAATAGTTTAGGTAAATCTCTTGTGCCAAAATAAGAATCAACTTCAGGAATTTCTTTTTCAAGATCTTTTTTGTAGCGTTCACTTAAACAACCGGTAACATAAACTTTTTCTACAGCGCCATCTTTTTTAGCTTCGACGTATCTTAAAATAGTATCAATACTTTCTTGTTTAGCATTGTCAACAAATCCACAAGTATTAATAATTACAATTTGATGGTCGTCTGATTCTCCTTCGTGTTCTACCTCAAATTTGTTTGCTTTTAGTTGCCCCATCATTACCTCGCTATCAACAATGTTTTTACTGCAGCCCAGGGTAATAACATTTACTTTGTTTTTCTTTAAAGTTTTTGTTTTCATTCAACGCAAAGATATTAATTATTTATGGCTACTGAGATGCCATTAGCATTGCTCAAATCTATTTAATATTATTATATTTAACTTTATGGAAATTTAATTTTTTTGAGCAATTTAAATACCTTAAGAATATAGTTACTCATGAAATTGTCAAAGGAATATTTTAGGTTTTTAATACCTGTTTTTTTACTTCTTTTATTAATTGTTGTTGGCACAGTTGGTTATATTCTGATTGATAATTTTTCGTGGTTAAATGCATTTTATATGACAATCATAACCATAGGTACAGTTGGTTATGGCGAAGTTGAGCGGCTTTCTGATGGTGGCAAGTTATTTACAACATTTTTAATTATTACAAGTTTTGTTACTTTTGCTTATGCTATATCTTCTATTACTAAATTTTTAATTGAAGGCGAGTTAAATTTATTTTTTAAAAACAGACGATTGAATACAGCAATTGATAAATTAAACGACCACGTTGTAATTTGTGGTTATGGCAGAAACGGAAAACAAGCTGCTCATGTGCTTAAAAAACACAACAAACGTTTTGTTGTAATAGAAAACGACGAAAAAATTACTACTGAGATTAATCATAAATTTTCGGATTTGATTGTTAAAGGTGATGCTACTCAAGACGATTTATTGATTAAAGCGGGTATATTAAGAGCTAAAGCATTAATAACAACTTTACCAACCGATGCGGCAAATTTGTTTATTGTATTATCTGCAAGAAGTTTGAATCCTAATTTAACAATAATTTCGAGAGCAAGTGACGATGGCAGTGATACTAAATTAAAAATTGCAGGCGCAAATAATGTTATTATGCCCGATAAAGTTGGAGGTGCCCATATGGCGAGTTTAGTTATGAAACCCGATGTAATGGAGTTTTTAGATCATATTACTGCCCAAAGTTCAAACGGAATTAATTTAGAAGAGATTTCATTTGATTCATTATCTGATACATTAAAAAATAAAACATTAAAAGATTTAGAGATTAGAAATAAAAGCGGCGCAAATATTATTGGATTCAAAACAGATTCCGGTAATTATGTTGTTAACCCCAGTGCCGATACAGAAATTATTCCTCAATCAAAAATATTTGTTTTAGGATCTCCTGATCAAATTAAAAAGTTAAAAGAAATCTTAATTGATTAAGTTTAAATTTTTTAAGTCTTTTTTATACCGGATCTACATCAATTGAAACTTTGTAACGCCAATTTTTGTAATTGTTTTGTAAATTATTTAAGGCATTATTAATGGTTTCACGACTGTTTTTAACTGATTCTTTTTTTGATGTTTTAATTAAAATACGCTTATAATATTGGTTCTTTATACGAGATATGAGCGGAAATTCTGGTCCCAGTAAATTATCATTAAATACAGGTTTTAATAAATTAAAAAGTTCTTCTGCTAAATGACTGACTTCATTTACATCGCTGGAGATGATATTAATTTCGAATAATCTGGAATAGGGTGGATAATTAAATTGATTTCTGTCATTTAAAGTTTCGGTATAAAAACTTTTAATGTTGCCTTCTAAAATATAATTTATTACCGGATGATTTGGCTGACTTGTTTGCACAAAAACTAAACCCTTATCGTAACTTCTGCCCGCTCTACCTTTAACCTGTGTAATTAATTGAAAAGCTTTTTCATACGATCTGAAGTCAGGGAAATTTAAAATTGAATCTGCATTTAAAACACCTACTACACTAACGTTATTAAAGTCTAATCCTTTTGTAACC
>CANFQR010000209.1 GCA_947449125.1 Bacteroidota bacterium
GGATCGGCTAAATTAAAAGACATTGTAGCTCATTTGGAGCAAACCTATTGTCAAAGTATTGGGGCAGAATATATATACATGCGTGAACCTCAGGTTGTAAAATGGTTACAAGATCGCATGGAGAAAAACAGAAACACGCCCTCGTTTACTAAACAAGAAAAAAAGACTATTCTTAAAAAGTTAACTCAAGCTGTAGTATTCGAAAATTATTTACATACGAAATTTGTAGGGCAAAAACGTTTTTCATTAGAGGGTGGAGAAGCAGTTATTCCGGCTATGAATGCTTTAATGGAACATGGCGTAAACCTAGGAATTGAAGACTATGTTGTTGGGATGGCTCACAGGGGTCGATTAAACGTCCTAACAAATATCATGAACAAAACCTACAAGGATGTATTTACTGAGTTTGAAGGACGCCCAAGTGAAGACTCATTATTTGATGGAGATGTTAAGTATCATATGGGTTATTCGTCCGATCAAATAAGCGATGGAGGCAAAAAAATTCATATCAGTTTAACACCTAACCCTTCTCATCTTGAAACAGTTGCACCTGTTGTTCAAGGCATTGTTCGTTCTAAAATTGATAATCTCCACAAAGGAGATAATTCAAAAGCTTGTGCTGTTATATTGCATGGTGATGGAGCTGTTGCAGGTCAAGGTATAGTTTATGAGGTTTTACAAATGAGTCAGTTAGATGGTTATAAAACTGGTGGAACTATACATTTTGTGATTAATAACCAGGTTGGTTTTACAACTAATTTTACAGACGCTCGCTCTTCAACTTATTGTACAGATATTGCAAAAGTTGTGTTAAGTCCAGTATTTCATGTAAATGGCGATGATGTGGAAGCTTTGTGTTTCGTTTCTAAGCTGGCAATGGAATTCCGCCAAACTTTTAACAGAGACGTTTTTATTGATGTATTGTGCTACCGCAAATATGGTCATAATGAGGGCGATGAGCCACGTTTTACACAACCGTTATTGTATAAAGCAATTGCTTCTCATCCAAATCCAAAAGACATTTATGTTAAAAAGTTAGTTGAAGAGGGATCAGAATTAGCGGCAGAAGCAAAAGAGATTGAAACGGCATTTAAAGCTGAACTTGATAGCAATCTTGACGAAGCTAAAAAAACGGAAAAAGCTAAAATCACTTCTTTCTTAGAAGGTAACTGGAAAGGAATTAAAATGGCTGGTGAAAATGATTTTGAAAATTCTGTAAATACCAATATTTCTGAGAAATTATTTTTGGAATTAGCTAATCAAACCACTCAACTTCCAAAAGACAAAAAATTCTTTAACAAAATACAAAAAGTATTTGACGATAGAAAAGCCATGATTGCCAATGACAATTACGATTGGGCCATGGGAGAATTATTGGCATATGCCAGTTTAATGAAAGAAGGATATCCTGTACGTTTTAGTGGTCAAGACGTGGAGCGCGGAACTTTTTCGCACAGGCATGCGGTTGTTAAAGTTGAGGATAGCGAAGAAGAATACACTCCTTTAAATAGTATTGATAGTCAAGTTAAATTAACTATTTATAATTCGTTGTTAAGTGAATATGGTGTTTTAGGGTTTGAATATGGTTATGCATTTGCAGCACCAAATACATTAACAATTTGGGAAGCTCAATTTGGTGATTTTTTTAATGGAGCACAAATTATTATCGATCAATATTTAACGTCGGCCGAGTATAAATGGCGTCGTATGAATGGGTTGGTACTATTATTGCCACATGGTTACGAGGGTCAAGGTCCTGAGCATTCAAGCGCTCGCATGGAGCGCTTTTTGCAGGCCTGCGCAGAAAACAATATGCAGATTGTAAACACCACAACTCCTGCGCAACAGTTTCATGTGATTAGGAGGCAGTTAAAACGAGATTTTCGTAAGCCACTGGTTTGTTTTACGCCGAAAAAATTATTGCGTTATCCATCGTGTGTTAGTAAACTAAGTGATTTTACTCAAAACAATTTTAAAGAAGTTTTAGATGATGCTGTTGATAGTAAAAAAATAACACGTGTTGCGTTTTGTTCAGGAAAAGTGTTTTATGATTTAATTGAGCGTAGAGAAAAAGAAGGCATAAACACTATTGCGTTTATTAGATTAGAGCAATTGTACCCTTTTCCAAAAAAACAAATTGATGCAATTGTAAAGAAATACAGCAAAGCAAAAGAGTTTTTGTTTGTTCAGGAAGAGCCTGAAAACATGGGCCCATGGAGATTTGTTGATCATAATTTGCGCGCATTAAACTTAAAGTATATTGGAAGATCTGCTTCTGCAAGTCCGGCCACAGGTTTCGCAAAACGTCACGCTGCAGAAAATGAAGAAATAATGACCAATATTTTTTTGAAACCTTAAACAATTAATTAAAGTAATATTCAATATTTAAAATATGGCAATTGTAGAATTAAAAGTCCCTAGTCCTGGAGAATCAATTACAGAAGTAGTTATAGCGCGCTGGGTAAAAAACACTGGCGATGTTGTAGAAAAAGACGAGGTATTAGCTGAAATAGATTCAGATAAAGCAACATTAACTTTAAACGCCGAAGAGTCTGGTAAAATAGAAGTTTTAGCAGCAGAAGGAGATACAGTTAAAGTTGGTCAAGTAGTTGTTAAAATTGACACTTCATTTAAACCGGAAGCTAAAGCTATTGTTGAGGCTCCAAAAGTTGAGGCAAAAGTTGAGGGAAAAAAAGAAACCTCAACAAGCTCAGTATCTGAAAAGGCCCCTGCCTCTTCATCCTATGCAACAGGTACACCAAGCGTTGCTGCCGCTAAAATGATGACAGAAAATAATATTAGGCCAAATCAGATAACTGGCTCGGGTAAAGATGGTAGAATAACAAAACAGGATGTGTTAGCAGCTTTATCTAACGGTTTACCAACTGCCGGAGAAGTACTTTCTAATTCATGGAAGGGCGGAAGAGATAAGGACCGTGTTAAAATGACATCGTTACGTAAAACAGTTGCAAAGCGTTTGGTTTCTGTTAAAAACGAAACAGCAATGTTAACTACGTTTAATGAAGTTGACATGAGCGCTATTTATGCTATTAGAGCAAAGTACAAAGATAAGTTTAAGGAGGTACACGGAAACAATATTGGTTTTATGAGCTTTTTCACAAAAGCGGTAACAGAAGCCCTGTACCATTATCCAGCAGTAAATGGCATGATAGATGGTGATGAAATTGTTTATAATAAGTATTGTGATATAGGTATTGCTGTTAGTGCTCCAAAGGGTTTAATGGTGCCTGTATTGCGAAATGCCGAATTAATGAGTTTGTCTCAAATTGAAGGTGGTATAAAAGAGTTAGCAATAAAAGCCCGTGATGGAAAATTAACAATACCTGATATGGAAGGCGGTACATTTACAATTACGAATGGTGGTGTGTTTGGATCAATGATGAGTACACCAATTATTAATCCTCCTCAGAGCGCAATTTTAGGAATGCATAATGTTGTTGAGCGCCCAATGGCTGTTAATAGTCAGGTTGTAATTAGACCCATGATGTATGTTGCATTAAGTTATGACCATAGAATTATTGATGGTAGAGAAAGTGTTGGGTTTTTAGTAAAAGTTAAGGAAATGCTCGAAAATCCAAATAGAATGTTGTTTGGTGGTAAAAACCCAGAAGAAGTTTTACTAGGACTTTAGATTTAAAGAAATCCCATAAAAAAACCCATTATGTAAATAATGGGTTTTTTATTAAAGAATATTAAAGAAAAATTGTTATTCTTCTTTCTTTTCTTCTTCTTCAGTAATTGCACCAATCTGTTTCATTTTTCTCAAAAAATCGTCTTTCTTTTTTAAACTTGTGGCATCAAATCTATATGACGGGCCACTTTCAACTGCCATTTTTTTATTTTTCCCTTTTAAAGCTTTAATGTCATTATTAAATAAATCGTTACTGCTAATTGCTAACATGGTGCCGTTATAATAATTAAAGTAGTACCAAGTATTGGCGTCGGCCTCTAAATATATATCTAGCATGTCTTTTCCTCGTTGTTTTTTAATTTGAATTGTTCCTTTCACGTAACGGAATATTTCAGTTTTAAGAATATTACCTAAACCAATCATGCCTTCAGACAAAAAGGCTTTAGCTTCGCGATTATAGGTCATTTTTACATCGTTTAGAACTATACTTTTTTCAAGTTCGTCAGGAAACTTTTTGTATTGACCATATAAATTTATTTCTGAAATTGCCCTATCACCTTTTTCTTTGCCCAAAATTTCAATTAAACCATGATTAAACAGGTCTCCTTCGAATGGAACAGGAGTTAGATTGGCTAAATAC
>CANFQR010000210.1 GCA_947449125.1 Bacteroidota bacterium
GTTCAGCCAACACATGCAACAAGCGATATGTATTGGGCAAAAGACAGGTTGGGAGAGGGTAGATTAAAACACGCCTATGCTTATAAACAATTACTTGAAGTATGCGGTGTTGTAGCTTTGGGGACTGATTTTCCGGTAGAAGATATTTCGCCTTTTAAAACTTTTTATGCTTCTGTTGCAAGACAAGATAATAAAGGGTTTCCTGAAAAAGGTTTCCAGATAGAAAATGCCTTATCCCGCGAAGAAACATTAAAAGGAATGACTATTTGGGCTGCTTACTCTAATTTTGAGGAGAATGAAAAGGGCAGTTTGGAAAAAGGTAAATACGCTGATTTTGTTGTACTAGACAAAAATATTATGAGCTGTAAAATTGAGGATGTGCTTAACACCAGAGTGCTGTTTACCTTTATAAATGGCGAAAAAGTATATGAGAATGTTGAGTAATAAAATGAGTAAACGGCTTAAAAAATAGTTTGTAATTCTTTTAAATTTGAAATGTTTTTTCCTGAGAAATTTTCCGGATTTTTTTCCGTAAAGTAAATTGCATCCCAACCTGAATTAATAGCCCCAATAATGTCGCTTTCGAAGTTATCGCCAATCATGACGCATTCTTCTTTTGTTGTTTTTGCAAAATTTTCGGCGAGTCTGAAAATTTTTTCATCGGGTTTTGTAAGGTTGTGTTCTTCACTGATGATAATGGTATCGAAATAATTTTTAAGACCGCAATTATCAATTTTTATGGATTGAACCTCCTTAAACCCATTTGTAATAATGTGCAATTTATAATGTTTATCTAAATAGTCTAATGTTTCAATACAGCTTTCTTTTAGGTGTTTCCCTTTTGGAGATTGATTGAGATATTCTTCTGTTACGCGTAAATTTTCGTTATAATTATCGTAATTAAATTTTTTAAATGTTAAGTTAAAACGATGATTTCTCAGATAAGATTTGTCGATTTCTTTTTTGCCATATTGCTGCCAAAGCAATGAGTTTGTCTCTTTGTAGGTAAAATAAAAATTGATAAAATTCGTTTTGAGTTTTTTATCTAGCTCAAACTCAAAAAATAATTTTTCCAAAACCTGACTCGAGTTTTTTTCAAAATCCCATAGGGTATCATCTAAATCAAAAAAAAGATGTTTTTTGTTTTTTAAATTACTCCCCATGTTTTTAATTGGTCATGAAATATGTAAAGGATAAAATAAAGTCCAATTGCCCAAATAATTACCGAGATACTTAGGTAGAGAATTACTTTTTTTTTGTCCTTAAAAAATTTTTCAGCAAAAAAGGCGCCAATTGGCTGCGAAATTAGAGGTGTAATAGCTGCAATTCCTGCTAAGCCAAATCGTTGCTTTATCAGAATCATTCGGCGTGTAGATTTAGTGAATATTTTTTTTTCGATTTTTCTTTTTGTTCTGTAAATGTGCAACCATTTTAAAATTATAGCACTTAGGTTAGTAAAAATAATATTACCTGTAATTCCGCCGGCACAGGCAACACTAATTACTTTAAAAAAATTGTACTTAAAAACAATAACAGCGGTTGGCATGCCTAGTTTTACAAAGAAAAAGGTACAAGTCAGGAATACAGAAAATATTTTAAGAAATTCGGACAACATTGTTCAAAATAACGCATAGCATACCTGTAAAACAAATATTAATCGCCAAAAAAAGTGTTTTTTTGTTAAGTATTATTCAGGACTTTATTGGGTAGGTTAATTAAATAAATTTGTTAATTTTGTGACCCAGCTAATAACACAAAAATTAACTTATGTCAACACACACATTAGAGGCAACACAAGCACACCAAGAGAGTATGTTTGATGCTGTATTGGCCCGTTTAGATGTGGCCGCAAAATTAATGAACTTAAGCGATGAGGTTTTGCAAGTTCTTAGAAATCCCAGCAAACAGGTAAAAGTGAGCTTGCCGGTAATGATGGATAATGGTAAAATTCAAGTTTTTGAAGGTTACCGTACGGTACATAGCACACATTTAGGCCCAAGTAAGGGAGGAATACGTTATGCAATGGATGTAAATGCTGACGAAGTAATGGCTTTAGCAGCATGGATGAGTTTTAAATGTGCTGTTGCTAATTTACCATATGGTGGGGCTAAGGGCGGAATTAAATGCGACCCTCGCTCATTAAGTGTTGGAGAATTAGAACGTTTAAGCAGAGCTTATGCTGCTGCAATGAAAGATGTATTTGGAGTAAATAAAGATATTCCCGCGCCAGATATGGGAACAAGCGGTAGAGAAATGGCTTGGATTTTAGATGAATTTAACAAGATAACTGGCGAAGATAGTCCTGGCGTAATTACGGGTAAGCCAATTGCAATTGGAGGTTCTCTTGGCAGAGACGCAGCTACAGGCAGAGGGGTTATGGTTAATACGTTAGCTGCTCTCAAAAAAATGGGTTTGAAACCAAGTGAAGTTACTGCAATTGTTCAGGGTTTTGGAAACGTTGGATCTCATGCGGCGCGTTTACTTTCCGAAAAAGGAATTAAAATTGTGGGTATTGGCGATCATACCGCTTCATTTTATAACGAAAAAGGAATTGACGTTAATGCTGCATTAGAATTTGTAGCAAAAAATAATCGTGTATTAAAAGGATTTACCGGAGCTACAGAAATAAAACCTGAAGACATGCTTACCGGCAAGTGTGATGTATTGGTTCCTGCAGCTTTACAAAATGTAATTACTGAAGAAAATGCCGGAAAAATACAGGCAAAATTAATCGTTGAAGGCGCAAACGGTCCTACTGTTCCGGAGGCCGATAAAATATTAAATGATAAAAAAATTATTTGTGTTCCAGATATTCTTGCAAACAGTGGTGGAGTGACCGTTAGTTATTTTGAGTGGGTTCAAAACAAAGCAGGTTATTATTGGACTGAAGAAGAAGTGAATACAAAACACGATCTTAAAATGGAAATTGCATTTGATGCAGTATGGAATAACGCCACTCATTACAACACAGGAATGCGTATTGCGGCATACATTACAGCATTGCAAAAAATTGAGCAAGGCGTAAAGCTTAAAGGTGCATATTAATATTTAACAATTTGATTTTAAAACACTTAAACTAATTTTAAACAGTTTAAGTGTTTTTTTATTTAAAATAATTTATAGATTTGTTAAAAGTTAAATTTTAAACATTCATATTTTTGATTGCACTGTTAATAATCTTAGCCTATTTAATTGGCTCAATCCCAACAGCAGTTTGGATAGGAAAGTTTTTTTACAATATTGATGTGCGCGAATTTGGTAGTGGTAATGCCGGTGCTACCAATACGTTTAGAGTGCTTGGGCAAAAAGCAGGTATCCCCGTTTTAATTATAGATATTTTAAAAGGTTCTTTGGCTGTTTCAGCGGCCTTTTTGAGTCATTATGATTTTGTGAGTGATGAGTTTATTAACCTTCAGTTAGTTTTAGGAATTGCTGCTTTGGTTGGTCATATTTTCCCTGTTTTTGCCGGTTTTAGAGGTGGAAAAGGGGTGGCTACTATTTTGGGAATTGTAATTTGTATTTTGCCATTATCGTGTTGCTTGTCTTTATTAGTGTTTATAATAGTTTTGTTTGCTTCGCGCATGGTTTCTTTATCATCTATGCTTGCCGGTATTTCTTTTCCGTTTTTTCTTCATTTTGTGTTTTATAATACAAATTCTATATTAACCATATTTTCGGTTGTTGTGGCTTTGCTTTTAATTGTAACCCATCGTAAAAATATTTTACGGATTATAAATAAGCAGGAATCCAAAATAAAATTTGTAAATAAAAAATCTTCGGTTTAGTTTCTCACCGTTCGCTCTTTTCTCAATTAAATTGTTTTCGAATTAATACTGCATGTTTGGATCGGCAAAACGCCGGTCGTATAAAAATTCTTTATCGGTTAAGGTAAGTAAAAACAACAAGATGTCTTTTTTTTCAGATTCCGTTAAGATTCCAATTTTGTATATAGCCGAATCTGAGCGGGAGCTGAAATTTTTCGGATTGGAGTAATGATTTATGACATCTTTTAATTTTTTGAACCGGCCATCATGCATGTATGGATAAGTCATTTCAATATTTCTTAATCCCGGAACTTTAAACCTTTCATTGTCTTTTTCAATTCCGGAAATTTTTCCTCGACCAAGGTCATTTAGAGAGCTATCTATTTTTATACCGTTGTTTCTATAGCTGTTGTCTGTAAACAAAGGTTCTCGGTGGCAAACTGCGCATTTTAACCTAAACAACGTTAATCCGTTTTTTTCAGCTATTGAAAATGTGTCTTTCCATTTTTTTAAGTTGTTTGTGTGACA
>CANFQR010000211.1 GCA_947449125.1 Bacteroidota bacterium
AATAATTCGTCCATTGTACCAAATCCGCCGGGCATACCAATAAATCCTTGTGAGTATTTTAAAAATATGGTTTTGCGAACAAAGAAGTAATCAAAATTTATACATTTATCCGAATCAATAAAATCATTATGTTTTTGTTCAAAAGGTAATTCAATGTTTAATCCAACTGATTTACCTTTACCTCTCATGGCCCCTTTATTAGCGGCTTCCATAATACCAGGGCCGCCACCGGTAATTATACCGTAACCTTCTTTAACTAATTTAAAAGCAATTTCTTCGGCTAATAGATAATATTTATTTTCAGGTTTTGTTCTTGCGCTTCCAAATATTGATACGCAAGGTCCGATTCTGCTCATTTTTTCGAATCCTTCAACAAACTCGCTCATTATTTTAAAAATTTGCCAGCTGTTTTGAGCTTTAATATCATTCCAGTCTTTTTGAGCAAATGCGTTTCGTATTTTCTCTTCTCCCTCTGAGGTCATTTATTTTTTATTTTTAAACATTACTAATTAAAGACCGCCTTCTTTCAATCTTTCGGCATTTTCGGCAAATTGTAATTTATCAATCATTTCTTGAATATCTCCGCTCATAAACCCAGTAAGGTCATATAGTGTTTCGTTAATTCTGTGATCGGTAATTCTATTTTGAGGATAATTATAAGTTCTGATTTTTGCACTTCTGTCGCCGGTACTAACCATTGTTTTTCTGCGTTTTGAAGTTTCTTCCATACGCTTTTGATATTCTATATCATAAATTTTTGAGCGCAGCATGTTCATTGCTTTTTCTCTGTTACCAAGCTGATTTCGCTCTGTTTGGCAGGTAACTACCATTCCGGTAGGTTTGTGAGTTAAGATAACTTTACTTTCAACTTTGTTTACATTTTGTCCGCCGGCACCTCCGCTTCTTGCAGTGGCCATTTCAATATCAGATTCTTTTATATCAACGTCTAAATCTTCGGCCTCAGGTAAAACAACAACGCTAGCCGCTGATGTATGCACCCTTCCTTGAGCTTCGGTGGCAGGAACCCTTTGAACACGATGAACACCGCTTTCGAATTTTAAGATACCATAAGCGCCATTACCTTTTACGTTAAAAACAATCTCCTTAAAACCACCCATTGTACCAGCGTTTGAGTCAA
Source organism: Bacteroidota bacterium (assembly GCA_947449125.1). Taxonomy (GTDB): domain Bacteria; phylum Bacteroidota; class Bacteroidia; order B-17B0; family Aurantibacillaceae; genus Aurantibacillus. The sequence goes on from CANFQR010000211.1 coordinate 1,139, forward strand.
CAACTTCTAATTGAAATCCTTTTTTTTCACAATACCTGCTGTACATTTCAAAAAGGTTTCCAGCAAATATAGCAGCTTCGTCACCTCCGGTTCCACCTCTAAGTTCCATTACGCAGTTTTTATTGTCTTCCGGGTCTTTTGGAATTAACATAAAGCGAATTTCTTCGGTAAGTTGGGTTTCTTTTAATCTATTTTCTTCGAGCTCGGCCTTAGCCATATCCAAAAAATCTTTGTCTTTTTCCGTGGCTAAAACATCCTTGGCTTGCTCCATGTCGGCAATAACTTTTTTGTAAATGTTAATCACATTTACAATTTCTCCCAGTTCTTTGTATTCTATATTTAATTTTTTAAATAGTTTCATGTCGGCAATAACCTTAGGGTCTGCCAATTTTGCTTCTACATCTTCGTAACGACGTTTTATCTCTTCTAATTTTTCTAACATATTTTTTAGGTCATGTAAAGGTAAGAAATTGATTGAAGTGTATTTAAAATAATTATTCATTTGTTTAATAGTTTTGCGAATAAAACCTTTAAGTTTATCTTGGACTTTTAAAGCCAGCAGATAAATTAGAGCAAGTGGACATTTTTAAAAATATAGTACGCATAAAGCCGACAACTTTTTTTGTTTTTGCTGCATTGTTTTTTGAATTGGTATTTAACCTTGTTACACCTCCGCTTCAGGTACCCGACGAGATAAATCATTTTTACAGAGCTTATCAAATTGCTGATGGAAATTTTTTACCGGTTAGAACAAAAGATAGGCTAGGTGGTTATATGCCAATTTGTTTCAATGAATTTGTTGTTCCGTTTAATAACGCTGCAACCAATATAAAATATACGATTAATAAGAATGAGATAATTAAATCGTTTGATATAAAATTTAATTCTGAAAAAGTTGAGTTTAAAGATTTTCCGAGCACAACAACCTATTCGTTTATATCGTATTTACCTCAAGTTTCGGCGCTGTATATTTTAAAACAGTTTAAGTGTTCTGTAGCAACCATGTATTATGGTGGCAGACTTTTTAGCTTTGTATTTTGGTTATTGGTAATGTATGCAGTTATAAGTATTGTGCCTATTTATAATTGGTTATTTACGTTAATTATTTTATTGCCAATGAATTTATATTTAGCAAATGCTTTTAGTGCCGATGGAATGAATAATTGCCTTACTTTTTTATTTATTGCATTAGCATTAAAACATATGTTTAGCGCCAGTGACATAACTTTAAGAGATTTAATAATCTTTTTAATAATATTGTCGCTGCTGGCTTTGGCTAAATTTGTTTATGTGAGTTTTATTGTATTGTTGTTTTTAATTCCTGCCAGAAAATTCCCGAGCCAGGCTTTTCGTTTTGCAAGTATTGGAGTAATATTAACTGTAGCACTAATTTTAGTTTCAATTTGGTCAGGTATTTATTTAAAAAATTACATTAAAATTTCTGAGTATAATCAAAATTATATTTACAATGTTGGCTTGTCGCCCTGTTCTGATTATGTTGCTCAAAAGGCTTATATCATAAATCACGGTTTTTATTTTTTTAAAGTTGTTTATCACTCTGTTTTTGATCATCCACAAACTTTTTTAAAGGGATATATTGGTGCATTTGGTCAGGCTGATATTCCATTTCCTAATGGGGTTTATTTATTAGCTTATTTGTTTATTGTTATTGTTGCAATTACTGATTATAATGGCATTGTAATAAATACTACACAAAAAATAATTATTTTTTTAGCCGCAATAAGTGCTTTTGTTTTAATCCTATTATCTATTCATTTAATGTGGGATTGCGTAGGGGAGGGGGTTGTAGATTTAGTGCAGGGTAGATATTTAATTCCAGTATTTCCGTTATTATTTATTTTATTTAATAATAACAGATTTCGATTAAATTTTTCACCTTTATTTATTGTGATTCCGTTAATCATTTGTTTAAATTTTTATGCTGCTAAAATAATTGCTGATAGATATTTTAAAGAAACATTTAACGAGCGCACCGAGTTTTATTGCGATGCTGAACAAGTAAATAATCAGAACTATTTTATTACATCTAACCCATCAGTAAATCTTGAAATAGGTGGTGTTATTAGTTATAAAGCCACTTTTAGCGGTCAAAATTCATTATTGTTAAATAACGCGGCTCCATTTGGTTTTACATATAAAATTAAAAATTTAAAAAAGGGAGATTTGCTTGAAGTTGAGGTTTGGAAAAAAGGAGTTGAAGGTTATTTAGCGCTTTCGGGAAAATTAAAAAACAACGAAGAGTTTTTTCTGGCAAATAAAACGCCATTAATAACCTTAAAAAATGGATGGTCAAAAATGCTATATGTGTTTACAATGACTAAAGAATGCAATGGTAACGAATTTAATTTTTTTGTTTGGAATCCAACATCTGAAAATGTTTATTTTGACGATTTAAAATTTAGTTTAAAAAAGTTTAATACCAACTATTTAAACTGATAAAAAGATTAAAATTGATGTTTTGTCGTTTTAAAACTTAGATTAAAACCTAATCTATTTCAAATAATAATTTAAATTGTTTTTTAAATAAATGGCATCTAATTAGTGTGGATGCTTTTTATTGCTGTTATATTAATCATTATCATTAAATTCAACCTTTAAATCTGTTACTAAAATTGCATGGTGTCATGAAGAATGTAATTATTTTTTTTCTTTTGGTTTCTTTTCTTAGTTCAAAGTCTCAGGATTTTTTGGGTTTACAAAGCAGTAATTACGCCGGTATTGTTGGTGCTTATACCAATCCGGCCAATATAGCAGATAATCGCTTAAAATTTGAATTAGTTTTGGCAGGGGTAAATTTTAATTTTGATAATAATTATGTTGGCGTAAAGCGGGAATACCTTAAAGGAAATCCTAAAAATTGGTTTCAAGGTAATACATGGGATTCAACACGAAAATCATCTAATTATTACTGGAAAAATAATTTTGTTTTTACAGACAATAGTAATAGCAAATCTATTAGCCTTTCCAATCGCTTTGTTTTGCCATCTTTTATGTTTCAGATAAATAAAAAAAATGCACTAGCATTTAACTGGAGTGTAAGAAATTATTTAAACATAGATGGTATTTCATCAGATTTAGCCAAGTTAGCATTTGAAGAGTTTATCTATCCAAAATTAT
>CANFQR010000212.1 GCA_947449125.1 Bacteroidota bacterium
ACAAATAAGCTTTCTTATTTTGATGCAGGCATGAAATTAATTAAATCATTAAATGTAAGCGAAAATGGTTATGCTACAGATGCTTTAAACGAGTTAGAATTCATTAATGGCTATATTTATGCTAATATTTGGATGACGGGTTATGTTGCTAAAATAGACCCTGCAACAGGTAATGTGGTTGCCAAGATAAATTTTACACCTATGAGTTACGAAGTTAAAAATATGCATCCAAACACATTAGAAATGAATGGTATTGCATTTGATTCTATAAATGATAAAATATATGTAACAGGAAAATTATGGCCAAACTTATTTCAGGTTAACTTTCCACATTAAATTTATTTTTTAAGTTTTGAAAAAGCAGCACGACTAAATTCTATTTTCGGAACTGAATTCATGATGCTGAGGTCTTGAATAATAGACGATTCTTCATTTAAAAAAGCCAGTAAATTAGTTGTTTTGTTTTTTTGAAACAAACGTGTAAAAACTTCACTAGCGGGGATATTTTTTTTATCTAAAACATCTAATAAAATTTTATCATAAAAGCTAAAACGAAATTTTCTTTTTACCGGTTTAATTGTTTTGTTTTTTTCTAGTTGGGAAATTATGATTTTTAAATTTCTTTGAATAAAATAAAACGTATAACCGGTACTTGGCTTACTGCTTCCCGCTGCTGTTCCGATATTAATAACTCTATTGCCAAAAGGGTTTACAAACTCACTTTCCATCATTGGAATTTCACCGGTTTCGGTTTCAATTATGGTATACGCAGAAATATTTAGTTTATTCTCTAGATAGTTTTTTAAGGCAACTTCATAATCTGAATCCGGTAATTTATTTTTAGAAAACCCTGTATATTCAACCAGAGCTTTGTTTTTGGCGAATGGAATTACATAAAAAAAACGACAATCGTTATGTTGTTCAGTGTCAAAATCCATAAATACAGGGCTTGTCTCGTTAAAAGAGTTTGCGTCCGTTTCAACTACCCACCCTTTAAAGTGCTGTACATAATTAATGTGATGGGGTTTTTTATATTGCGAAAGTACAGCGCTGTTAAATAAATAATCAGCACAATACGTGTTGTTTTTTGTTTCAATAAAAGCTTCAGTATTTGTGGAAGAGATTTTTTTTATATCGCCATAAATTAGCTCAAACCTTGAGTCGTTTTTTAATTCATTTAAACAATAAGTGTAAAAATCTATCCCTCTTATCATTAAATAATTATAAGGACTTAAAAAAAAACTTTTTTTAAATGTTGGACTTTTAAAAGTAAAATTTTCCCAACGCCTAAAAACGATGGGATTAAACCAATTGGTTTTTTCTTTTGTCCAAAAACACCAAGTACGATCGTTTTTGTCTTTTGGTTCTCTATCAATTAGTAAAACTTTATTAAAATTTACAGATGATTGCTTTAATTGTATAGCCATAGAAAGCCCTGCGCAACCCATACCGGCAATTATAAAATTGTATTTGTTGTTTTCTTGCACTAATTATTTATCGGCAAGCTTTAATTTTTTTGCTTCTGCAAAATATTTTGGGTGAATAAACAACATACCAAAACTTTCTCCATCATATTTTCCAATATGTTTATGATGCATTTTGTGAGCGCGTCTTAAGGCTAATACATAAACATTTTTTGATTTGGTAAGTATTTTAAAACGTTGATGAATAATAATGTCATGAACAAAAAAGTATGCTAAGCCATAAAGTGCAATTCCAAATCCAACCCATGTATACCAGGCGAAATTATTCATCATGCCAAACATAATTAGTAACCAGCTTGGTATAGCATACATTAAAAAAAACACATCATTTCTTTCAAACCAGCTTTTATGATTTTTTTTGTGATGGTCTGAATGGAAGTACCACATTAATCCGTGCATAATGTATTTATGGTTTGCCCAAGCCGAGAACTCTGTTAGGATAAAGGTGCCAACAATTATGGCAGTGATTAAAACGATATTCATATTAAAACAAAATTAAAAACTTTAATTATATAAATCAGCCCGAAAAAAAACACTTGAAGTAAAATAATTGAGCCAGCAATTTTTTTGTTGCCGTAGTTTAAATTTTTTTGAAAGAGCAATGAAATCAAAAACGAAACAATAAACCACCCAATATAATTATGAATACCGGCTAAATTATCTTTGAAGTACCAAAAATTTAGTGAAGCAACAACCTGCTCCATTAAAAAATCCACACAGGTAATTATACCTGAAGCATATATCGATTTAACAATAATGTTTTTTGAAAAACTGTTTGAAATAATATTTCCCGCATTAATTAATAAGCCCCAGTTAACCGATATAATAAGTGGTACTCCTAAAAACGAATAGCCTAAAGCCGCACCATAATGATACTCGCCAAACACTAAGCCAGTTTTTACACCAGCAACTTCAACTATAAAACCAATTAAAACAACCAAGCAAAAAGTTAAAACATAACTGACGTTAGTTATCGGTTGATGAATTAAAAAAACAAAACAGGTAAACAATAATGTAAAAGGGGTAAATGGCGAAAAAAATCCTGGATTTAAAACAAATCCTATAGCCCCCGAAACATAAACCAGGATTAAAAAGTAAAACAAATATTTTTTTAAATGGTTATTTGCCATGTTTTTCTTGTATAATCTTAGAGGCAATTTTACCGCTTAGCAAGCATAACGGGATGCCACCACCCGGATGAACACTTCCACCAACAAAAAACAAACCTTTTAACTTACTGCTGTAATTGGCATGCCTTAAAAACGCTGAAAATTTATTGTTACTTGAATTCCCATAGAGCGATCCGCCAAACGAACCGGTTTGCGTTTCAATATCAAAAGGGTTTAATGTATGCTCAACCTCAATATAGGTTTCAATGTTCACACCTAACATTCTGTTAATTTTTGAAACAACATTTTTTCTCAATGCTGCTTCATAAGTGATGTCTTTGCCCGAAGAATTATGCGGCACATTAACCATTACAAACCAATTTTCACAACCGCTAGGAGCATCTGTTTTACAATGTTTTGAGGTAATGTTTATATAAATTGTGGGGTCGTTAAATGGCACATTTTTAGTAAACAAATAATTAAATTCTTCTTCATAATTTTCAGAAAACAAAATATTGTGGATGCTTAGTTGTGCAAATTCTTTTTTAATACCCCAATAAAACACAAAAGCACTGCTCGATTTTTCTTGTTTTAATAATTTTTTAGGTTTGTATTGAGGCGGTAATAATTTACTGTAAACTAGATGGAGGTCGATATCACTTACAACAACATCGCATTTATGCAATTTGCCGCCACTTAATACCCCATTAACTTTTTTATTTTCAAGCTCAATTTTTTCAACTCGTTCGTTAAACTTAAAATTAACACCGCAATGTAAAGCTATGTTATATAAATGCTCAGTAATTTCATGCATGCCTTTGTTAGGCAAATAAGCACCAAGGCCAAATTCAAGATTGGGAATAATATTTAATAGAGCAGGCGCTTTATAGGGATTAGAACCATTATACGTAGCATAACGATTAAAAATCTGAGTTGTTTTTGGATTTTTAAACCGCCTATTTATATCATGCATCGTGTTAAACAAATTCAATTTTGGCGCATTAATAATTCCTTTTAAGGTTTTTAGATTTAAAAAATTTTTAAAACTACTTATCGATTGATTTAAAAAAATATCAGCGGTGATGTTATAATAAAATTTACTTTTTTTAAAATGATTTAAAATTTGATTTTTGTCCTCATTTAGTTTGCGATTTAGTTCATCTGCAAAATCTGAAACAGAATCTTTTGCAATAATTCTTGTGCCGTCTTCAAAAAAGTAATGGGTTAATGTTTTCAATCTGTGATAATTAAATTTAGATGGATAACCACTTAATTTAGTTAATTCGTCAATAAGTTCAGGAAGCGTTAACAGAGAAGGGCCTTTATCAAAACGATAATTGCTTATTGTCATTTCAGATAATTTTCCTCCCGGGTAAGCGTTTTTTTCAAAAATAGTAACGTTATGGCCATTAGCAGATAATCTTATTGCCGCCGCTAATCCTGCCACCCCCGAACCAATAATATTAATGTTTAATTTATTCAAGCTTTTTTGTTTAACAATTAAACAAATTTTTGTTTAACATATTTAAGAACAAACTTTAAACGTATTTAAGGCAATTAAAGACTATATTTGTTATACAATGACATTTATTTTGAAAGTTAAACAAAATCAACTGTTTTTTGTTTAACCTTTTTAAAGTATGTCAAAAAATAATATTGCAATAATTGG
>CANFQR010000213.1 GCA_947449125.1 Bacteroidota bacterium
GGTGGAGTTGGTATTGCAAGCAGTGCCGATTATACATTTGCCACAGAATCAGCTTCAGTTAAATTAAGTGAATTAGCTGTAGGCATTGGTCCTTTTGTTGTTGGGCCAGCGGTAGAACGTAAAGTGGGAAGTTCTGCTTTTTGCCAATTAACCATTAATGCTACCGAGTGGCAAACTGCTCAATGGGCAAAAGAAAAAGGTTTATATGCAGAATTATTTAACTCAACCGAAGAAATGGATAAAGGCATAGAATTGCTCTCAGGTAAATTAGCCAATTCAAACCCTGAGGCCATGGCTATGTTAAAAAAAGTAATGTGGCAGGGTACAGAAAACTGGGATACGTTATTAATTGAACGTGCCGGAATGAGCGGAAAACTTGTGCTTAGCGAGTTTACCATTAATGCCATAAATAAATTCAAAGGCAAATAATTTCTTTAATTAGCTACTTTATTTATTCAAAAGCCAAATCAAAATTTGTTAGTTTGGATTAATCTTAAAAATATTAAACAGCTCAGATTTGCTGTTTATTTTTAATTTTTTGTATATCCCTTTTATATGAAATCTAACTGTATCTAATGATACATTGCAACGGTCGGAAATTAATTTATAACTTAACCCATCTAAAATCCCATTAACAATTTCTATTTCACGTTGCGATAGATTATCGTAAATACCCTTAGGTTTCTGAAAAAATCCTATTATTTTCCGCGCAATTTTTGGTGTCATATAAGCACCTTCATTTTCAATACTTTTAAAAACCTCTTGGTAGTTAAATAAAAAACTTTGTTTATCAATATAACCTATTGCTCCTAACTGCAAGGCTTTAAATATTGTATCTGAATCATCTTTAATTGAATTTATAATTATTGACATGTCAGGGAAACATGTCAAAATTTTATCAATTGCCTCAAGGCCATTCATTTCAGGCATAACAATATCTAATAGAATTATATCTGATAATACCGGATTATTAAGATAATCAATAGGATTATTAAATTTTAAATCACAACAAAAGCCATCTAACTCGTTTATACTTTTTTGCATAATTTCAGTTAATTCATAATCGTCATCAATAATAATTACACTTTTCATTTTATCGGAAATTTTAAATTTAATGCCAAACCTTTTTGCTCTTCGCTAATGGTGAATAAAACCTCACCCTTATTGCGAGCTACACGTTTTTTTATGTTTCTAATACCATTGCCTTTCATCGTTAACTGAGAGAGATTAGTTAAAAGTCCATTGTCAACCATTCTTAATTCTATAACTTTTTTTTCTGCCATTACACTAAAAGCAAATTTATCGCATTTCGAATGTTTAATACTATTAGTTACAGCCTCGTAAACGCATAGTTTTATATCTCTGTATAATTCACCACTTAAATTATAATTTTCATCGTAAATTAATTTAAAATCGTAATTAACCAATGAATCCTTAAATGTTTTAGTTATAAATTCACGTAACTCGTCTTCAAGTTCTTGAATAGTGAATATACTTTTAGTCATTGAACTTATAAAAGTTCGTAAACTGTAAAGAACCTCATTTATTCCGCTATTTATTTTTTCTTTATCATCTTCTAACTTTTTACTGCTTTGAACTAATAATGAAAGCCTCGTTAAAATTGTACCTGCCTCATCATGAAGATTCATAGCAATACGGGATTTAGTTTCATTCTCAACTTTTATCGATTTTATATAAAAATAAAATATCACTAAAATTAAAACAACAGCAATAATTATCCGTATATATCTAGCTGAAGGCCGCTGGTAAAGTGGAATAAAAGCGGTTATTCTGTATTCCTTAATTGCGCTTTTATGACCATAAGGATTTATCATACGAATATTAAGTTTATAACTTCCGTATGCTAAATTTGATAACGTAACTATTTTTTTCTCATCGAGCAAAACCCAATTGCCGTCATCAATTTGATATTCAAAAGAATAACTACCAGAATTTATAAAATCATTATTTGCTAAATATAAATTTAAGTCTTCTTCTCCCGTTTTAAAGGAAAAATCAAAATCATTAATTGACATTCTTGAATAGTAAGGTTTTGAATTTTTGTTTCCTACTAATTCAGCAGCAGATATAAAAAAGGAACTTACATATTTAATTGAATCCATAGTATTTGTTTCTAAAACATCATATACATTTAACCCTCCAAAAACAACATGTTCCTTGTCTAAAATTGCTGACGACCTTAGAACATATTCTGAATTTATAGAACCATGCGATTTAGTAATGTAGTTAATTGCATTTCTATTTACATCAAAGACAGTTATACCTGAATATGTGGATGCCCATATTTTTTTATTGTTATACAAGATGGACAACACTTTAGAGCTACTTAATGAATCGGGAGTTGTATATTGCCTTTTTAATTTGAAGCTACTTACATCCAACACATAAACTCCCTCATCGGTGGCAATCCAAATCTCGTTTTTTTCAGAAAGCACTAAAAAATCGTTGATTTTTTTATCGAACACAATTTTTGGAGGTAAATCAATTGCCAAATTATTAGTGGATAAAAGTTTAGCCTTTAACAACCCTTTATTTGTTGCCAGCCATAAGCAACTATTTTTGTTATCTATTATAATTTTAACTACATCGGTTCCTTTGTTTAAAATATATTTTTCGCTCGTTCTTTTAATTGAATTGTAAACTATTACTTTCTCAAACCCGCCTAAAACAATATCAGATTCATTAAATTTTGAAATACAATTAAAACTATCATTTCTTAAAATATGTGGCGTAAGCACCTGTTCTTTTTGCTTATTTTTAGTTGAATAACTTATTAAACCATTTCCTTCTGTAGCGCAGTAAAGATTTGATTTAATTAGGACGCCATCATTTGTTTTAATTTCATCAAACGTAAACACGTCTGCTTTATTGTTTTTATATTTCAGTATTCCAGGGAATCCCATAAAATAAAAATCGCTATCATTACCTTTAACAATTCCTTGTCTTAGTCTTAAAAAATCTTTGTCAAAAAAACTGTTATCATTTAATGGCGAACTAATATTATATTTAAGTATCATTTTTATTAAACCCTGGTTTGTTCCCAAATAATAACATCTATTGCTTAATCGATCCATCGCATTAATCATGACATTAAGGGTATTATCAAAAATTAACGCCAGAAATTCATTTTTATCAAACAGATAGGGTACTTTATAATTAGCAATATAATTAGGCTCACCTTTACTAGTCTCTCTATAAAAACTAATGTTTGTTTTATCGTTTATAAGTGAATGTGGTTTTAGTTTGTTTGTTTTATCTAATATAAACACTCTGTTACCTGAATGATAAACCAATCCATCCACAGAAGATAAAACCAACTTACCATTAGGCTTCATTAATTCAGTTTCAATTTTATGATTTTCTGTAAGAGTGGTCGGATTTAATTCAAGCAAATAGGCGTTTAATAACTTCAAATAAATGTTATTATTAAAAAATATAACCGATCCCTTTTCTTGAGGTCCGAATTTGCGCTCTGAAACCAGTTTATCTTTTATTCTGAATTGTAATTTGCCATTTGTAAATAAATACACCGAACTGTCTCCTTTTATTGCCATAGACAACAACCCCTCATTAAACACCCTCGAAAATTTAAAATTAGATGGATCAAGTTTTATTAATCCATAACGATAAGACATTAAATAAATAAAATTATTGACCTTATATAATTCATCAACATTATTATCTTGAAAAAAAACACTATCTGTTTTAGAAGAGAAATTAATGAAATTAAAATTATCAAATCTCGAAATTCCGCTCTGGCTTGCAATCCAACAATTTTTATTATCGTCACAAATCAAGTCTTTAATTTTATTATCAGCAATTCCATCGCTAACTTTATAAAAACCGTAACCTCCGCTTAATTTTTGAGCGAAAGTATAAAACCCAACTAAAATTAATGTCAACGCAAAAAAATATTTCATAAAAGAAACTTTTAAAACTACCATAAATTAATTTTAACTATTCAATAAAATTAGAGTTACAAGCTAGGTAGAATATTTGTAATTAAAAATTTGATTAAATACATTATTATGTAGGTTAAACAGTTTGTTTTATTAGTTTTTTATAGGGTTTTTTAACGCATGAATATTTTACATACTCTTTCATCTAGTTATATTCAATTGCAATATAGCGAGCATGTAGCACAATTAAATTTAACTGATAAATTAATTTTAGCTTACGATGGAATACTTAACGATATTACAATTTCTAAACTTGAAAGTGAAATCGAAA
>CANFQR010000214.1 GCA_947449125.1 Bacteroidota bacterium
ATGGTTGCCACGGCATAAGATAATTTATCAATAAAATAATTTTCTTTATTACTGTATTGAAAGGTTAAATCTTCTATTTCTTTTTTCACCTGTATATCATTTAGTTCATTAAATTTCACCAAAGCCATTGGATGTATTTGGATAGTATTGCTGATCACAAACTCTAACCGCATTAAACCTACCCCCTTGTTAGGATAAAAAGAATATTTATAAGCCTTATCAGGGTCAGCTAAAATTAACATAGGATTTACTTTTGGCATTTTAATTTTTCTAAAATCTAGTTCGTTAACTTGCCATTCTGCTTTACCTGAATAAACAAATCCTGTTTTACCTTGTGAAGTATCTACCGTTATTACATCACCATCTTTTATTTTATCGGTAGCATTAATAGTACCTACAAGTGCTGGTGTTCCTAGCTCCCGGGCTACAATTGCTGCATGACTTGTTCTACCGCCTTTATTTGTAACAATTGCTGCAGCTTTTTTAAGTATAGGATCCCAATCAGGATTAGTTATATCGGTAATCAATACTTCGCCTTTGTTTAACTTATTAGAATCAACAGGCGAATTAATAATTCGTGCAACACCTGAAATTATTGAAGCACCTACAGCACTGCCTGAAACAAGCTCCTCTCCTCCATTCTTTAATTTATATTCTTGCTGTAACAACGGATTTTTAAATGAATGAACTGTTTCCGGTCTTGCTTGAACAATAAAAAGATCTCCCGAATTACCATCTTTTGCCCATTCAATATCCATAGGTACTTTGTAATGATTTTCAATTAAAAGCGACCATTTTGCAATCATTTCTATTTCCCAATCATTTAAAACCCATTGGCGCTGCTTACTTAATGTGGTATCCATATTAACTATACCATTGCCATCAAGAGAATAAACCATTGTTTTTAATTTGGATCCTAATTTTTTTGATATGATAGATTTTTTTTGTTTACCAAGTGTTTGTTTAAACACATGAAATTCGTCAGGGATGACTATACCCTGAACCAAATTTTCGCCAAGCCCCCAACAGCCAGTTATAACAATTGCGTTGCTGAAACCGGAATCAGGATCAATTGTAAAACAAACGCCGGAGCTTGATTTATCTGACCTAACCATTAACTGAATGCCAGCTGATAACGCTATTTTTTCATGATAAAATCCATTGTCTATTCGGTATTTTATGGCTCTTGCATTGTAAAGAGAAGCGAAACATTTCTTAACAGATTCGAGCACTTCATTTAAACCTTTCACATTCAGAAAAGATTCATGTTGTCCAGCAAAACTCGCATGGGGTAAATCTTCGGCTGTGGCGCTGCTTCTGACTGCCACGTCGAGCTCTCGGTTATATTTTTTACATAAATCAGTGTAGGATAATGTAATTTCTTCTTTTAATTTACCAGATAATTTGGCTTTTAATATTAATTCTTTAGCAGCTACAGAAACGTTTGATAAATTTTTAAATTCCTTTTTATCCAAAGAATTAATAAGCACTTGAAGTTTTTCATCTAAACCATTCTCGTTTAAAAATAATCTAAACGCATGAGCGGTGGTTGCAAAACCATCTGGGATTTTGACACCTAAAGGCTGAAGACATTTAACCAATTCTCCAATAGAAGCATTTTTTCCGCCAACCAATGAAACATCTTTTAATGTTACATTATTAAATGACACTACTAATTTATTCTCCATAATTAATAATTAAACGGCATAGTTACGTTGTATTATAACATATGAATATGATTAAACCCAAATTGTAAAATGATTTGAATCAAAAAAAAAAAAATAAAAGGAAGGTATTGAAAACGTTATTTTTTATAACTACTTCCCTTTGCAACGGCTTTTGAGGTATATGGATTATCAGGCCATGAATGTTTAGGATATTTGCGTTGCATTTCTTTTTTCACTTCAAAATACATGTTATTCCAAAAACTTTTCAAATCAGAAGTTATTTGAACAGGCTTATAACCCGGCGATAACAAATGCATAACTAAAGAAATTTTTTCATTATTTAATTTTGGTGTATCACTTAACCCAAAAACTTCTTGCAAACGAACAGATAAAACAGGAATAGACCCATTTGAAAAGTAGTGAATTTTAATTTCGGAGCCGCTTGGCACCTGAATTTTTTTTGGAGCCAACTTATTTAACAATTGCTGTTTTTCCCAATCTAATGAATTAAAAAGAGCCTCAGACAAATTTATTTTTTTTAAATCTTCTGCTTTTCTTACGGATGTTAAACAAATACCTAACCAAGTTTTGGTTGTATTTAATAATTCTGATGTACTTACATCCGGCCAGATTTCATTTGGATTCCAGATGCGTAAACTTAATATTCTGTTTTGTAATTGCTGCATGTTTTCATCAAAATCCAACAAATTCTCACCTTCTGTTTTTAATGTATTTGAAATAACATCCAACACATGTTCCTGATTAATATTTACTAGCGGTTTAGATTGTAACACAATACTTCCTATCCTTAATTCAGTTGATGAAATTAAACCTCCTTTTCGGGTATCCCAATTTACAACTTCATATTCTTTTACCATTGGTAAAAGATCTTTAGGGCTTAAAGGTGCAGCTAAAAAAATTTTACCCATCCCATCACGCAAGTCCATATGCGCAACAGACAACCATGGCTCGTGAGCCAAATCGTCATTGTGGCCGGCCATGGCAAGTTTTCCATTAGCTAACTGAAATTGGGCATTGTTACCTGGCCTTGCAAACGCAATCCGTTCAGGATAAGCGTATGCCAACAATATACCGGAATCATAAACATCAAATATGTTATTATCAACTTCAACATTAAACATTTTTCTGTAAAAGGCGGCTATTTTTTCAATTCGGGCAAAACGATTTCCGATATTAGTAGTTGAATTATTTCTGGCTCTTCGTAAAGTTTCTATTCTTAAGTTTATATCAATTCCGGTATCTCGTGTCATTGGGTCCCGCTCTTCAATAACAGCTGCAATGTCTGACGCTAACTGAACCATATTTATTTCTTTGGCTCTAATAAGCATATGGGCAATTCGGGGATGGCAAGCTAAACTGTGTATTAATTTTCCGTGTGTGGTAATCCGATTATTTTCGAGCGCATTAATTTGATGTAAAGTTTCGGTTGACTGAGTAATAGCAGTTTTAGGAGGAGGTGTTAACCAAGTAAGTTTCTCTATATCGTTTACTCCCCATTTTGCCAAATCAAGAGTTAACGATGTTAAATCAGCCTCCATAATTTCTGGGACACGATGCAAAGCAAGCCTTTCGTGCGTGGCTTTAGTCCACATTCGATAGCATACTCCGTTACTTATTCGCCCTGCTCTACCTGCTCGCTGATCCGCCATATCCTTTGATACCCTTACTGTTTCTAACCTTGACAAACCTGATTTGGTATCAAAACGGGAAGTTCTCATAAAACCGCAATCAATAACAATTTTAATTCCTTCAATTGTTAAACTTGTTTCGGCAATTGAAGTTGCCAGTACAATTTTACGTTTACCAAATTTATTTGGCATTATAGCCAGAAATTGTTCGTTTTGAGGCAACATACTATACAAAGGATGTATAGAAATATTAGATAGTTGTTTTCGCAATAACTCATCGCATTTTTTTATTTCTCCTTCACCTGGAAGAAAAACAAGAACATCACCTTCATTATCATTTATTGATTTTATAACTGTTCGCGCTGTTAATTCAGGTAACAATGTTTCGTCAGCGTCAGATGTATAAATAACGTCTACATCAAATTGTCTTCCTTTACTTTCAATTACCGGAGCACTCAAAACATTACTTAATTGGGCCATATTTAAGGTTGCCGACATAATAATTATTCGAAGATCTGGTCTTAAAATTTGCTGTGCTTGTTTACATAATGCTAAGGCTAAATCAGCATTTAAATTACGCTCATGAAATTCGTCAAAAATAACAAGGCCTATTTCTTCAAGTGCGTTATCATTTTGAAGCATACGTGTTAATATACCTTCTGTTACAATTTCAATTTTGGATTTATTACTTACACGATTTTCGAAACGAATACGATAACCCACTGTATTGCCAACTTCTTCATTAAGTAGGGATGCCATGCGATAAGCAATACTTTTGGCTGCAAGTCGCCTTGGTTCAAGCATGATTATTTTTTTTTGATTTAACCACACCTGACTTAATAAAGCTAAGGGTAATACCGTACTTTTACCTGCTCCTGGAGGTGCGGTTATAAT
>CANFQR010000215.1 GCA_947449125.1 Bacteroidota bacterium
CTTGCATAACCTCCTGTGCCAACAACAACATCCGGTTTAAATTCTGTTATTATTTTTTTTGTAATTAATAAGCTTTTAATAATTAAGAAAGGTAATTTAAAATTAGAAAACGTAAATTTTCTTTGAAAACCTGCAATAGGAATACCAATAATTGTATACCCCGCAGCAGGTACCTTTTCCATTTCCATTTTTCCCAATGCTCCAACAAATAAAATTTCAGCATCTGGCACTAACTTTTTTACTTCGTTAGCTATTGCCACAGCAGGAAAAATGTGACCACCAGTGCCACCGCCACTAAATATTATCTTAAGTTGTTTCAAGTTTTTCTTCTAGTTTATCTTCTACGCTGCGGCTTACACTTAAAATTATTCCGATGGAAAACATTGTAAACCAAATTGAAGTTCCACCCATACTGATTAATGGCAAAGGCTGACCTGTTACGGGAAATAAATTAACTGCAACGGCCATATTTACCAATGCCTGAAATACAAGACTAAACGCTAATCCTACTGCTACAAAAGAACCAAACGGCTTATCATTATCTCTTAAAATTTTTATACCTCGATACAACAAAACCATATAAAGAAAGAGTAGTATAAACCCAGAAACCAAACCATACTCTTCAATTATAATAGCATAAATAAAATCAGATGAAGCCTGAGGCAGAAACGCTCTTTGGGTGCTATTTCCCGGACCTTTACCAATAATACCTCCTGTAGCTATTGCAATTTTTGCTTGCTCACTTTGATAATTACTTTTTGTGTCGCCATTACTAAAACTTTCAATTCGCGTTTTCCAAGTTGGTCCTCTTCCACCGGGAATGCTCTTTGGTAATACCCAAACCCAAGAAAAAAACAAAGCGCCTGTTAAAACACAAATTCCTAAAATTTTTAAAATTATTTTTAAATTAATTCCTCCTACAAACATTAACACTAAACAATTAAAAAATAATAATGCTGCTGTAGAAAAATTGGCAGGCAAAATTAAAAGGCAAATTATACCGATGGGCACAAGTAAATTTTTAAACACCGCTTTTAAATCAATTAATTCACTTGATTTTAAGGCTAAAATTCTGGCCACATAAATAAGCAACATTAATTTTGCAATATCAGAAGATTGGAAAGTTAATCCGGTTCCTGGAATTTCCAACCATCGGGATGCTTCACCCGAATTTTTTCCCTTCACTAATGTAAATAGCAACAGGGGTATTGTTAATACATAACCGATTTGTGCCAATTTTGAAAACACAGTATATTTTATTTTATGAATTAAATAAGCAATTATAAAACCCATTAAAACAATCATGAAATGTTTAATTAAAAAGAATTCGGTGTTACCTTGTTTTAGCTTATGAGCAAGTGTAACCACGGCGCTATACACAACCAATATAGAAAGTATTGAAAGCAAAAACATAATTGCCCATATTACTTTATCTCCTTTTAAATAATTAAACAGTTTCATGTTTAAAGTAATTTTCTTTTATAGCCTCAAAATAATTTTACACAACTAACATTGTAGAAAACAAATTATGTTTTACTTTATAAAGTAATTCTATAAATTCTTTACAGTGTTAATGACAGGCGTTAAATAAGATTGATTTACAATCCTTTTACGGCACGTTTAAATTGCATACCTCTGTCTTCATAATTTTGAAACAAATCAAAACTAGCACATGCGGGTGACAACAATACTACATCGCCCTTTTTCCCAATTTTATAGGAAGCGGCAACTGCATCTTGCGCGTTATCTGTTTCTACAATAATTTCAACAGCATCTTTAAATGCAGAAATAATTTTTCGATTGTCTTTACCAAGACAAACAATTGCTTTTACTTTTTCTTTAACGAGGTCAAATAATTCGTTATAATCATTTCCTTTATCTTGACCTCCGCAAATCCAAACAATAGATTTTTGCATACTTTCGAGTGCATACCATGTTGAGTTTACATTTGTTGCTTTTGAATCATTTATAAATTCGATGCCGTTTATTGAGGCAATAAATTCTAAACGATGCTCAATGTTTTGAAAGTCTTGTAAAGAATCGCGAATGATTTCTTTTCTTACTTCTACCACTCTGGTTGCGAGTGATGCGGCCATGCTGTTGTAAACATTATGTTTACCTTGAAGCGCTAATTGTTCAATTGTCATAATTAAGGGTTGTTGATTTGGTTTATAATTAAGGGTTATTTGGTTATCTGCTAAAAATGCGCCGGGTCCATCAATTGGTTTTTTGATACTAAAAGGAATTAATTCGGCTGCAAATGAATGCTCTTGCATGTACGACTGAATGGTTGTGTCATCCGCACAATAAACAAAAGCGTTTTTATTACTTTGGTTTTGTGTTATTCTAAATTTTGAGGCTACATAATTTTCAAATTTATAATCATACCTATCTAAATGATCTGGTGTAATATTTAATAAAACTGCTACATCTGCGGTAAAATCAAACATGCCATCTAATTGAAAGCTGCTTAGTTCTAAAACATAATAATCAAAATTTTCTTTGGCAACTTGTAAAGCGAAACTTTTACCCACATTGCCAGCAAGACCAACATTATATCCTGCATTTTTTAAAATATGATACGTTAATAATGTAGTGGTGGTTTTTCCGTTGGATCCTGTAATACATATTTTTTTTGCATTAGTATATCGACCTGCAAATTCAATTTCTGAAATTACGGGAATGTTATTATATTTTATTTTTTTTACAATTTCTGCTTTATCAGGAATACCCGGACTCTTAATTACCTCATTGGCATTAATAATTTTTTCTTCGGTATGAAATCCTTCTTCAAACAAAATACCTTCTTCAATTAGTTGTTTTTTATAATTTTCTTTTATTACAGATTTATCGCTTACAAAAACATCATAGCCTTTTTGTTTAGCCAGTATTGCACTGCCCACACCACTTTCGCCGCTTCCTAATATAACAATGCGCTTAGCCAATTATCTTAATTTTAGGGTTACAAATGTTAATACTGCCAACATAATTCCGATTATGAAGAAACGTGTTACAATTTTTGATTCATGAAATCCACTTTTTTGGTAATGATGGTGAAGTGGAGCCATTTTAAATAAACGATTTGCCTGAGCAAACTCTAATCCTTTTCGTTTTTTCTGATACTTAAAATAAGCTACTTGAAGAATTACTGATAAATTTTCGATTAAAAACACGCCGCATAAAATCGGAATTAATAATTCTTTACGGATTGCAATTGCAAATACTGCAATTATTCCTCCAATAGCCAAACTTCCGGTATCGCCCATAAATACTTGAGCCGGATATGCATTGTACCATAGAAACCCAACACATGCACCAATAAATGCGGCCATAAATACCACTAACTCTCCGGAGTTTGGTATATACATAATATTGAGATAATCAGCAAAAATGGTATTGCCCGATACATATGCTAAAACACCTAACACAACACCAATAATTGCGCTAGAACCGGCGGCTAATCCGTCAATACCATCCGTAATATTAGCTCCATTAGAGACTGCGGTTACCACTATAATAACCATTGGTATAAAAATAATCCACCCATATTTTACACAATCATTACAAAGCCATGAGATGAAAGAACTGTAGTCTAATTCGTTATTCTTTAAAAATGGAATTGTTGTTTTTAAATTTTTAACTGGCACAGACGCGTATTTAGGTGTACTGATTTTTTTATCTACAACATTTGTAATGGTTCCTAAATCTGCAGCAGTTGAAACCAAACGCTCTTTAATAACAACATTTGGATGAAAATAAAACACGCAACCAACTATTAAACCTATACCTATTTGACCAATAATTTTAAATTTTCCTTGTAAACCTTCTTTATTTTTTTTGAAGACTTTTATATAGTCGTCCAAAAAACCAATGCCACCTAACCATACGGTAGATATGAGCATTAATACGATATAAACATTTAATACTTTGGCAAACAGTAAAGTTGGAATTATGATTGCGGCAATGATGATTAAACCTCCCATTGTAGGAGTTCCCGATTTTTGAACTTGCCCTTCCAATCCAAGTTCTCGGATAGTTTCGCCAATTTGTTTACGACGAATAAATTCAATAATTTTTTTACCAAATAGTAAAGAAATAATTAAAGATGAAATTAAAGCCAAGGCAGCGCGGAAAGAAATGTATTGAAACACACCTGCACCAGGAAAATCAAATGTCTTATCCAGATATTGAAAAAAGTAATAAAGCATA
>CANFQR010000216.1 GCA_947449125.1 Bacteroidota bacterium
ATATGCCTTTAGTGAAGCTACTGTTCCCAGAATAACAGTTATAACCCGTAAAGCTTATGGCGGTGCTTACGATGTAATGAACAGTAAACATATAGGAGCAGATATGAACTTTGCTTGGCCAAGTGCCGAAATTGCTGTAATGGGCGCAAAAGGAGCTGCCGAAATAATCTTTAAAAATGAAATTGCGGCATCCGAAAATAAAGAAGCTAAATGGAAAGAAAAAGAAACCGAATATCAAACCATGTTTGCTAACCCATATCGCGCAGCAGAGCGCGGCTTTATTGATGAAGTTATAGAACCTAAAGAAACCAGATTAAAACTCATAAAAGCTTTT
This sequence comes from Bacteroidota bacterium, assembly GCA_947449125.1. Classification (GTDB taxonomy): domain Bacteria; phylum Bacteroidota; class Bacteroidia; order B-17B0; family Aurantibacillaceae; genus Aurantibacillus. The sequence goes on from CANFQR010000216.1 coordinate 335, forward strand.
AAAATGATGGAAAACAAAGTTGACAATTTACCTAAGAAAAAACATGGCAATATTCCATTATAAAATTTATTAAAGTTCAAATTTAAACAACAAACATGGCTACCACATCAGATATATCAAAAGGTGCTTTTTTAAGACACGAAAACGAACTTGTTCAAGTTTTGGATTACGACCACATTACACCTGGAAAAGGGAATGCGATTTACTCTGTAAAATGCAGAAATGTTGAAACAGGAAAACAAAGTGAGATTCGCTTTCGTTCAGGCGAAAAAATTGACATAATCAGAGTTGAAGAACATGATATGCAATATCTATTTACCGAAGGTGATTTTTTAGTTTGTATGAATCAAGAAACTTATGATCAAATTCATATTCCAAAAATAATATTCGGCGACTCCATTAAATTTTTACAAGAAGGCATGATTCTAACAATTCGCTTTGACGAGAACGAAAAACCTTTAAATGGTAATTTACCTAAATATGCCGAATTACTTGTAACCTATGCCGAAGATGGTGTTAAGGGCAAATTATTAAAACCTGCAGAGGTTGAAGGAGGTATTAAATTGCAAGTTCCATTATTTGTTTCTATTGGCGATAAACTTAAAATAAATATTGAAAATTGCGAGTACGTTGAGCGTGTAAAATAACTAAACAGATTTATTTAAGTATCAATTTATTCATGAATCAAGGTACATTAATACTTCACAGAAAAAAACATTTTATAGGGTTAAATGTTGCAATGGAGGTTTTTATTAACGACAAAAGCTGTGGTGTTATTAAAAGTGGTGAAGCAAAAGAATTTAATCTTAATGAAGGGACTTACAAATTAAATGTCAAACAAAATTATAAAAGCGGTCAGCATCAAATTGTTATTGATCCAAATAAAATCTCAAAATATATAGTTGTTCCCAGCAATTTAAATTTGGTTTCGTTTATATCTCCGCTAATTGGATTAGGATTGCTTTTCCTTTTTAAAATTCAACTAATTATTGTGGGATTAATTTTGCTACCTGGTGCCATCACTTCAATATACCTTATTAGCTCAGGAAAAACAAAATATTTCACATTAAAAAAAATTAGATAGTTTCACTTTGGTATAACATAATTGTAGTAATCTTTGTTCATGAAAAATAATTCAACCCAATTCACTATTGAAATTTGGTCAGATATACAGTGTCCGTTTTGTTATATCGGAAAACGAAAATTAGAAATAGCGTTAAAAAACTTCCAAACAAAAGACCAGATTAAACTTGAGTGGCGTAGCTACCAATTAAACCCAAACACAATTTCACAACCTGGGTTAAGTGTCTACGATTACCTCGCCGAAATTAAAGGTCAAACTAAAGAATGGTCCATTAAAATGCATGAACATGTTACCAACATGGCAAAGGAAGTTGGGTTAAACTATCATTTCGAAAAAGCAATCATTGCGAACTCATACAATTCTCACAGACTAATTCATTTAGCAAAAGAGTATAAATTATCTGACCAAGCCGAAGAACATCTTTTCAAAGCATATTTTACAGAAGGTAAAGACATTGCAGAAAAAACTACTTTACTTGAAATTGGTAAAGAAATTGGATTAACAGAAACAAAAATTCTAGCTGTTTTAAATTCTGACATGTATGGAGCTGAAGTAAAAGCAGATATTGCAGAGGCAGAAAATATCGGTGTTACGGGAGTTCCATTTTTTGTGTTTAATAGAGCCTACGCAATTTCTGGTGCTCAAGATATTGAAGTTTTTAGGGAGACTTTACAAAAATCCTTTTCAGAATGGAACTCTAATTTTAATTAAAAATGCGTTTAAACTTAACGATACTAAAAAAAATAAAATTAGTTGTTAAACTTTCCTTTGTTGTTTGTTTAACTTTTTTTGGTTCATGTCAATTTATTACAGAAAAACAATCAACAGCAAACGTTGCTGACGAACAGTTAAACAATTTAATTGACGAATTTTCCAAAAAACTTAATGAGGTTAATTTATCTGACAGTATATCAAAAAAAGTAAATTCTGTAAAAAATGATTGCCCGGATGAAGGTAATGCTATACCTGAACATATCAGAGAGTTGAATATTTTAAAAAACAGAATACAAATACCTCAGGAAAATAATTTTGACCTATCTATTACACTTCAAAAAATGCTTGAAGCAGGAAATGATGTAAACAGATGGTCAAATAAAAAGGCAGTAAAAATTAAAGCCTTTGTTTATGATATAAAACCGGGAGGGGTTGAAACTTGCAATTGCAAAAGCAAAGAGGCCAATCAAAAAGATGCACATATAGAACTTTTACTAGATCCTAATAATTCATCAAAAAATAAACGAGTTGTTGCTGAAGTTACGCCAAGAATAAGAGACATAATGAACCTTAATGGCATTAATTGGAGTACAAGAAGTTTAAGGGATAAGTATTTGGGGCGTTTTGTTGAAATTGAAGGTTGGTTGTTGTTTGATATTGAACACAAAAATGCAGCAGAAAACACAAACCCAGGAAGACAAAAAAACTGGCGCGCAACATCTTGGGAAATTCACCCAATTACAAGCATCAAATTACTCGATAAAAATCCGAACCTATTTCAAAAATAACCATCTAGGATAAACAAATAAGGTGAAAATAAATTCCACCAAAAATTAACTTCTAATAACTATTAATTCTATGTGTTTAAATAATGAATCACATTTTAGGTTTTCTAAAATAAACCTATCATTTTAAAACCGAAATTCCATCTTTCATAACCATTGGAAAAAAACAATAAATTAATCTTACATTAGTTTATTATTTTATCAGGAAATAATAATTATTATTTAAGTCTGAGTCATAACTTAACATTAATCAAATAATTTTAATAATATTACACAAAAATTAATCTCATGAGATCGTTTATGTTTTTTGTTGCAGTAATTTTTTATTCTGCATTATTCTCCCAAAGTCCTGCGTATGATGATTTAGTATTTGATGAAGAGGAATTAGGTACTGCATACAAGTTTGGAAACAAAAATTATGTTCTATTGAAATCAAAGAAAGGAACCGGTGGGCTTCCAAAAACCACTAGTGGTGATTCTATTAAATCTTTCGAAGTTACAGATATTGTTCTGGTTTTTACTGAAACCACTGAGGATGCTGCTGAAAAAAGAGAGGAGAATAATAGAGAACGATGGGGGAATTTAATTACATCATACCCTGACTTTTTTCAGTTTAATACGAACTATAAAAATATTTGTCAGTGTTCCATTGGCGGAGATGCTGAAGCTTTAAAATCAACACAGGGTTTTTATGTTTACTTTAAACCACCAATCCCAAAGTCAGCAATTACTACACCTGCTAAGGAAGAGAAACAAGTAGTAAAAGAAGTAGCCAAAATTGAAGAAAAAAAAGAACCTGTTAAAGAAAACGAAGAAGTTAAAGAGAGAAAAAAAACAGAAGAAAAGCCGGAAGAAAAAAAGGAAGTTGCTAAGGTAGAAAAGAAGGAAACAAAAACAGAAACAAAGGCGGAGGAAGAAAAGGAAGAAGACTTAAATGCAGTAACCGAGGGCCCGAAACAAACGGCATCTATTGACATTTCTGCTACCAGAAAAAAAAATACAAATTACAGTAAACCAAAAAAAGCAAAGAATCCAAAAGCTTGTCGGCCGCCCTTTTATGGCATGGATGACAAAGACATTTATGTATTCTTTAAAGATAATATCGTATTGACAAAAAAACAACGCCGTCAGGTTAAAGGCGACGAATCTGTTTTAAAACTGTCTTTAAACTTTGATGGTTCAATCAAAAAGGCTCTGGTAAATGGAGCAAATACCTCACTTAACGAACTGGTTAGTGTGGCCGTTAAAAGTATGGATAATTGGAACCCTGCAGTTAAGGGAGGAATAAC
>CANFQR010000217.1 GCA_947449125.1 Bacteroidota bacterium
AATATGTCAAATTCTTTTTCCCAAAAACGAATTGCACTGGCATTTATATCCAATAAATCAGACACTTCACTAATTGAATAGTAAAGTTTTTGTGTCTCTTCTTTTAAATCTGCTGACATATTTAAAAATACAATATTTAGAACTCAACGTAATTATTATTTTTCAACATTTCTTTACTAAATGGTTAATAATAAATAAAATAAAATCGGGTTTTGTGTTTGTTGAATTCTAATGTCGGGCCAGGAATTTTAATGATGTTTAGCAGATTGAATATTGTTTTTAGGTGTTTAGATTTTGTTTTTATTTTAGATAAATCTACATCAAAACTGAAATAATATTGTCGTTCTCGTTCAAATTCAAGTAAATTGCCGTTTTCATTTAGCACTATTAAATTATTTTTCTGCGCGCCTATCATACCATAAGCACCGTAGCCAAACGATATATTGAGCCACACCGGTAATTTTGTTTTTTTATTAAAAAAACTACTTGGATTTATGCTTAGCCATATAGTTTGCGCATTGTAATCTTTTAAAATTTGAGTATAAAAATTGTTACCTAAAAGATTAGGGTTGTATTTTGCTAAACCGCTTTTAGCGTAAGAAAACTTTAATTGAATTCTTTGTTCTTTCCAAAAGGCATGCTGAGCAATAGCTAAGGATGTTCCGGCAAAATTAGCTATCTGATCTCCAACTGAAAATCCCCATCCATTGCTAAAACCATCCATGCATTCAATTGCCGTCATATACATTAAACCAACAGAACCACCTATAAATAATTGTTTTTTATGGCTAAATCCTGATTGTTTTAACCCGTTAATCATTAATCTAGAAATTTGATATGTTGTATAAATATGTCCAACCTTATCCATTTGCAACCACTCTGCATTATCATTAAAAAAATGAAATTTTCCGGTGTTGTAATTTTTATACCAAACTTGGTTTAAGTAAAACAATGATCCTGTGCCAACCAAAGCAGTAGATGATATAAGCGCAGTTTTTTTATAACTAGTTGATTTTGTTAAAGAATCATTTTGCGCAAAACAAAAACTGAATAATAAAATTAAACTCAGAAAAAATAAAATAATTTTCTTTTGCATGTAAACAAATATAATGATTTGAGAGGCAATTAATTTGGCTGATTTTTAGTGCTTGGTTAAATAGTAAATGACTTAAGTTGTTTTCAAAATAGAATATCATACCCTGAAATAATTCTCAAATTCTTAAACGTGTTTGATAAAGATTATGTAGTATAATTGAAACGGGAATTTGACGCCGCTATTTTTTCATTAGTTTTATATCCCTAAAATGACAGGAAAATGAAAAAAATAATTTTTGCATTCAGTGTTTTATTTTTCTTTTCATCTTGTAAAAAAGATGTGAAAGTTTGCAATATTTATACTGAATTGCTAGATCATGACAATTTAGTAGATATAACTATTCTTAAAAGCACACCCGAAATTTATGACACAATAGTAAAATATAAGTTGCAAGTAAGGGAGATTGTAAATGATAATATTCTTTTTGGGTTTAAAAGCAATTTAATTTATAAAGATTTAATGGTGTTTAATGAAGATTATTATTTATATAAAAATAAATTTGCCAACAGCTTTGTTATTATTGGTCAACCAACTATTGATTCAATAAAATTTTCATTAAAGCCCACATTAGCATGTAAAGATGCCATTCACATTGCCGAAAAAATTATAAGTTTTAGCAATACTTGTATCTTTTACAGATTGGGGATTTTAAATATAAATGCTGGTGTTTTAAATTCTCAAATAAACCGTAAGCTTGTATGGAAAATTCAAGGTGAAAATGGTTGGCCCTTTGTTATTTTAGATGCTAATACAGGACAAGTTTATTTAAAAGATGACGGCATACGACTATGAAAAATTATTATAAAAAACAGATTAAATAATGTTTTATTTATAGGTTAAAGTAACGTGCGTTTTTGCTGTAAAAAAATTTTTAATTAATAGAGTTATAATGTCACTCAATGATAATTTACCTATTCGTTTTTTTCTTTGATGTTTTTTATTACTTCTAATCTGAATTCTTCTTCAGCAACTCTTAATTTTATAAATTTTTTAGAGCCAATTATAGTCTTAATTGTAAATGCATATTCGTTATGGATATCGGTTTCTAATTGTTTCGATTTTAACTCAAGTAAATAGATATCCTCTGCCTCTTTTTCCGATAAATTGTCAATGTCTTTTTTATAGGAGCGCCTGAGATTTCTTTTTACCCCTTTTAATTTGTTATTGTAATCGTTATAAACGGGCCAAAATTTATCGGCTTCGGCACTTGTTAATTTTATTTTTTCCGAAATAAAATTATTTTTTAACTCGGCTACTTTATCTTTTTGTTTTTGAGCATGAAGTGCGCCAAATTGAATAAATAAAATTAGAAATAAATTTATTTTAATAAATTGTATCATGTTAAATTTCGTCTAAAAATTCTTGTTGATGGTAATTGTTAATGTCAGAGTCTAAATTATTTTTATTTAGTTGTATTGATTTTTCATCTAGTTTATTTTTAAGTTTTTCTTCCAGCTTTTTTTGATCTACTAATTCATATAGTTCATCGTTCTCAATATTTTCTAAATGGTTTGTTTTTAAAAGCTCTGTTTTATCAATACAGGCAAGTGAGCCGCAATTTTTAAATTCGTTTTTATTGAAAATAGTTGTGTAAATAAAAAAGCCTAAGGTTAAAATTAATAGGGCGGCAATAGCATATGATATTTTTAAAGAAATATGTTTTTTTTGTTGTCTGTTTTTTAAAATACCAATTGAATTAATTTTTAGGTTTACTTCATTTCTTTCAAAATAATTTTCGGTTGTTTTAAATGGATTTTGTTTGTTTATTTTCTGTAAAAATGGTGTGATTAGTAGTTTTGATTTAATGGTGTTTTTACTAAAATAATTTTCCGGAATTTTAAAAGCAGCATTGTTTTTAGTTGAGCTTAATAATGGAAATGCTTTGTGTTCCTCTAACCATTCTATTTTATTGACTATTGATGTAGCGTTTTTGTGAAAATAATCGTGAGGCAAACCAAATTTAGTTGATTTGTTAGGTCCATTATTATTTAAGTTTTTGGTGTTCATTTGTGTTTATTTTGACACTAATTTTTTTTAAAAGTTTAATTGTTTTTCTAAAAATTCTTCTATTTTTTTTGCTGCTATATGGTAACTTGCTTTTAACGCTCCTTCAGATGTTTCAAGTATTTGAGACATTTGTTCATAAGGCATTTCATCATAATAGCGCATATTAAATACTAGTCTTTGTTTTTCAGGAAGCGTTAAAATGGCTTGTTGAAGTTTTAGTTGTATGTCATCTCCTTCGAAATAAATATCGCTTTCTAAACTTTTGCTTAATTGATACTCTATGGGATGAATAGATGAAGTTTGTTTGCGATGTTTTTGTTTAAGAAACGTTAAAGCCTCGTTAGTCGCAATTCTGTAAATCCAAGTGTACAACTGGCTTTCCTCTTTAAAATTCTCTAAACCTTTCCAAATTTTTATATACGTGTTCTGTAAAACATCATCGCTGTCATCATGGTTAATAACTATTTTTCGGATGTGCCAATATAATCTTTGCTGATATTTTTCTATCAAAAAACTTAACGCTTCGTTACGTGTTGTTTCATCTCTAAACAACTCTAAAATAGCACTATCTGTTATTTGATTCATAATTAGTTTTATGTTTGATATAAAAATAAACTAAAAGTTTAATTTTGATTAAAAATTAAATGGATTTATTGCTTAAAATACGCAAATATGAGAGTCTGCATATTTTATTGTGGCTCATAAAAGACACTTGCTGGATGCTAGAATTGAAATGGCTTGGAGCAATAATGATGGTGCCAACCTTAATTTTAGCTTTTTATATAATTTATAAAACATTGGGCACGATAGAATTTTATATTAATACTGCTGTGTTTTTTTGGATTTCAGCAAATAGTTTTTGGATGATGATGGAGTTTTTTAACAATAGTGTTTATAAAGATTATGCTGCAATTCCATTTGCGCTAGGGTTTTTATTTGTTGGTGTTTTTTATTATAAATCATTGCGGGCAAAAACAGTTAAATAGCTGAATTCAATTGATTTTTTATTCTTAATTATTGATTGGTTTTAATTTAAAAAG
>CANFQR010000218.1 GCA_947449125.1 Bacteroidota bacterium
TAAATCATCTTTACCTTTTCCAAACGTTACAACAATTGGTTTTGCCTACAACTTATGTGAAAAGCTAGATATTGCTGCTGACATAAACTATGTTGGATGGAAAGCGTATGACACTCTTGCATTTGATTACGAGATTAATACAACCTCTTTAACAGATACAAAGTTGGCCAGAAATTATAAAAACACCTTTGCTTTTAGAGTTGGCGCTCAATATAAAATAACAGAAGTTTTTGTTTCACGAGTAGGATTGGCTTATGGCCTAACTCCTGTTCAAAATGGTTATGTAACCCCTGAAACACCTGATGCAAACCGGTTTGTTTTTACAACAGGCTTTAGTTATTCTTTTAATAAGCATTTTCAAACGGACGCGTCTTTTTTATTTACAACCTTTAAACGCAGCGACATTAATTTAGAAACGAATTTAAGTGGCACATTCAAAACAACAGTGCTGGCTCCGGGTATTTCGTTAATTTATAATTATTAAAACACGCTTTACAATTATGAAGTATAATTTTAATCTGTTTCATTTTTTAATTCTGAGTTTGTTATGCGCATGTAAACCAAATTTAAAACAACCAACACCTGAGAGCGGAATAATTGACGTTTCAAAATATATTGCAATAGGTGGAAGTTTAACATCTGGGCTTGCAGATGGTGCCCTATATTATGAAGCACAGCAAACCTCTATGCCGGCTATTTTAGCAAAACAGTTTGAATTAATTGGAGGCGGCATGTTTAATCAGCCACTAGTGATGCCTGCTTCAAATGGGCTAGCTACAATAGTAAATAATACCATAAGTGTTACTGCAAAATCTATTTTAGGGAATAAAACAGATTGCTTAGGAAACGTTTCTTTATCTCCAATAAAAATAACAGCAAACTCTACTTATGCAGATTTAATTACCTCAGTTTACTCTGCTACAGGTTTTAATAATTTAGGTATTCCCGATTCAAAATCATTTCATTTATTATACAAAGGTTATGGAAATTTAGGCGGCAGTTATTATAATCCTTTTTTTCAACGAATTTGTTCAAATTCAACTAATGCCTCGGTTGTTAACGATGCTGTAAACCAAAACCCTACATTTTTCACATTGCAAACAGGTTGGCACGATGTGTTATCATATGCTTTGTCTGGCGGAACTTCAGATAATATTACGTCAGTTGAAAAATTTAAAAATGCTTTAGATTCTATCGTAAATGAATTAACCAAAAATGGAGCAAAAGGCGCTGTAGCAAATATTCCGAGCATAAGAGCTTTGCCTTACTTTAATACAATAGTTTATAATGCATTAAAATTAGATGTAACTACAGCAGAAAATCTTAGTTTGTTTTATGCTAATTTAGACTCAACAAAATTTTATGAAGGAAATAACGGATTTATAATAATGGATGGTAACAACTCCATACTGGGTTTTAGACAGGCTGTAAAAGGAGAATTAATTTTGCTAAATGCACCTTTAGATTCGATTAAGTGTAATAAAATGGGATCCCTTATCCCAATCCCCGATCGTTATTCTTTATCATTAACTGAAATAAATCAAATTGAATCAGCAATTATGAATTATAACTTAATATTAAAAAACATATGTATAGCTAAAGATTTGGCGTACGTTGATGTAAATTCCTTTTTTGATAAAATAAAATCTGGGTATATGTATAATGGTATTTCAGTAAATGCAAATTTTGTATCGGGCGGTTTTTATTCTTTAGACGGTTTAAATTTAACACCTAGAGGTAATGCATTATTAACTAATGAGTTTATTAAAGCAATTAACGAGAAATATAAATCAAGCATACCCGAAGTGGATGCCGCGAAATACAGGGCAGTAATTTTTCCATGATAATTCAAGTATAAATTACAATTCGAAATCCGGAGGTAATAATTTTATTATATTTATAACTATTAAAAATTAATTACACATGAAAAATTTTTACGTTTCAATTTTTTTAGCTTTATTTTTTTCTATTGCAATCTATGCTCAATCGCCTTGCTCATCAGGTAGGTATTCAAACGACACTTTTACCAATGTAGTAATCAGTAGTAATATTAATTTTGGATCGAACATTACGGCGGGTGGTTCAAATTATGCTTTAACTATGGATATTTACGAGCCGGCAGGAGATTTAGAAACTAAACGTCCTTTAATTGTTTGGGCGCATGGTGGTAGTTTTATTGGAGGCTCAAAAACTGATGGTGATGTTGTTGCTTTATCACAGGCATTTTCAAAAAAAGGATTTGTATGCGCTTCTATTAATTATCGATTAGGATTATCGCCATTTGATTCTGTAGGGGCTGTAAAAGCTGTGTTAAGGGCAGTGCAAGACATGAAAGCTTCTGTAAGATTTTTTTATAAAGATAAATTAACGACAGATACGTATAAAATTGACACAAATAATATTTTTATTGGCGGAAGTTCTGCCGGTGCAATTACGGCTTTGCATATGGCTTATTTAGATAAGACCTGCGAGGTTAATTATTATATTTCTCCAACAAACTTAACAGCTTTGGGAGGAATGGACGGATATAGCGGTAATCAATGTTACTCATCAAAAGTTAAAGGAGTTATTAATTTATGTGGTGCTTTAGGCAGATATGGTTGGATACAACCTGGTGACATTCCTTTTTGCTCAATGCATGGAACTGTTGACGGTACTGTTAAATATAACCGAGGTTTTGCAGCACCATTAAGCATACCTTTAATTTTGTTAGACGGTAGCAGAATGCTTAAAGAACAGGCAATTGCCAAGGGCGTTTCAAATCCATTTTATACTTGGTATGGTAAAGATCATGTGCCCTACGCTGGAACAAACGCAACAGCATTAGCATATATGGACACTACTATTAAATTTGTAAGAGATTTTTTGATTTCAAACTTAGGATGTAATGATGCACCAATTATCTCACCAAATGCATCCGCTCAAACGGCAGCGTTATATTCTTACACAGCTTGCACTACCAATCAAACATTGAGTTGTAATCCTCAAGGACTAGAAGAGAATGTTAATCATGATTTTTTAATGAATGTTTATCCTAATCCATCTGAAAATGAAATAAAAATAGAATTTAAAACGGCATCTATTTATGAAATAAGTATTCTAGATTTTACAGGAAAATTAATATATAGAAAACAAATAAATGATAAGGTTTTAGTTGTTGAAAAAGCAGATTTAGATTGTGGTATTTATTTCCTGAAAATATCCAGTAATTACCAAACGTTTATTCAAAAGATTGTATTTAATTGATTTAACTCGGTTTCTTTTCGGGTGGATTTTTTGAATTAAAATCCCTCCTTTTGGTATTATTTTAGTTAAATTTACGTTCTATTCTAATTCAATAAAATGGACAAATTTTCATTCGTCGGAACAAGTGATGTAAATGCAATAGAGCAATTGTTTATTCAGTATTCACAAGATCCGAATTCTGTTGATGTCTCTTGGCGAGACTTTTTTAAAGGGTTTGAGTTTTCTAGAACAACTTATGAGTCAGACGGTAATGCAATTCCTGAGAATGTAAGTAAGGAATTTAAGGTAATTAACTTAATTCAAGGTTATAGACAAAGAGGTCATTTATTCACCAAAACTAATCCTGTCCGCCAACGCCGCACCTATGAGCCAACTTTGCAATTAGAAAATTTTGGCTTATCGGAAAAAGACAATGAAACGGTTTTTCAAGCAGGTAATGTAATTGGAATTGGATCGGCTAAATTAAAAGACATTGTAGCTCATTTGGAGCAAACCTATTGTCAAAGTATTGGGGCAGAATATATATACATGCGCGAACCTCAGGTTGTAAAATGGTTACAAGACCGCATGGAGAAAAATAGAAACACACCTTCCTTTAATAAACAGGAAAAAAAGACTATCCTTAAAAAGTTAACTCAAGCTGTTGTATTTGAAAATTATTTACATACAAAATTTGTTGGGCAAAAACGTTTTTCATTAGAGGGTGGCGAAGCTGTTATTCCGGCTATGAATGCATTAATGGAACATGGTGTAAATTTGGGAATTGAGGATTACGTTATCGGTATGGCTCATAGAGGTCGATTAAACGTCCTAACAAATATCATGAACAAAACCTACAAGGATGTATTTACTGAGTTTGAAGGACGCCCAAGTGAAGACTCATTATTTGA
>CANFQR010000219.1 GCA_947449125.1 Bacteroidota bacterium
CAGCTAAATTTTGATGACAAAATTAAAGAAGATGCCTTGTTTAGTTTTGCAAAATTAAGTTATGAATTAGATTTTTCTCCCTTTAACGATGCTGCTAAAGCTTTCGCTAAATACCTGAAAGAGTACCCTGAATCGCAACGAAAAGAAGATTGTTATAGTTTTTTAATTAATGTTTACTCAACCTCAAAAAATTACGATCTAGCCATTAGCAGTATCGAATCTTTAGATAATATTAACCCCATATTAAAATTAACCTATCAAAAGCTAATTTATTTTAGAGGCGTAGAATATTTTAATAATGGAGAAGTTGATTTAGCAGAAAAACAATTTAAAAAATCGTTGCAACAAAATGCCGATTTAAAATTAAATGCCTTAAATCAATATTGGCTCGGAGAAATTTCATTCCTGAGAAAAGATTACTCAACATCTATTGAGCTTTGGAAAAAGTTTCAAATAATGGATGGCGCAACTCAATTGATTGAATATGATTTAAGTAATTATGCGCTTGGCTATTCTTATTTTCAAAGAAAAGAAAAAGAAGATTACACCAATGCTAACATTTCATTCAGAAAATTTTTACTTACAAAACATGAGTACGATGAAAATAAAATTATTGACGCTCGTATTCGTATAGGCGACAGTTACTTCATGAACCGTGATTACGCTCAAGCCTCAGAAAATTACAACCTTGCCATACAAAAAAATAAGTTAGATGTAGATTATTGCTTGTATCAAAAAGCATTGTGTGATGGATTAAATAAAAAATATGACGATAAAATTTCGGCGCTAAAAAAAATTGAAAACAATTTCCCTGCTTCCAATTATTTGAGTGCAGCATTAAATGAAATTGCAGATACTTATTATAATAATTTAAAAGATCAAGAAAATGCTATTACATACTATAATAAAATATTGAAAAATTATCCTAACTCATCATTTACTCCTAATTGCTATGCTCAGTTAGGCAATATTTATTACGAACGAAAAGAAGATGATAAAGCCCTTGACTATTTTGACAAATTTGTAAAATACGATTCAAAAAGCGATGCGGCTAAAGACATCCTTGAAGCCATTAAGAAAATTTTTACCGAAAAAGGTAAGATTGACGAAATGGAAAATTACTTTGCCTCTATTGGCAACCCCCTATCTGAAAACCAATTAGAAAAAGCAAATTATATTGCTGCTTATGATGCTTTTTATACCCAAAAAAATTGTGATTTAGCAATGCCTAAATGGGAATCTTACATAGCTAAATTTCCTAACGGCAAGTATATTAACGAAGCCCAATTTTCTTATTCTGAATGTGCCTACGATAAAAACTTGTACGAAAAGGCTTTAACCGGATATTTATATATTATTGAAAAACCAAGAGGACTTTACAGCGAGGTTGCTTTAACAAAAGCTTCTTATTTGTATTATAAAGACAAAAAATACAAAGAAGCCTTACCCTTATACATAAAAATGCAAGAAGTTGCAGAATCTCCATCTAATAAAAATTTAGCCATGTTAGGTGCCATGAGATGCGCCTTTTATCTCAATGATTTTGAAACTGCTTTAACAGAATGTACAAAAGTTTTAAATATCGAGAAATTATCCCCTCAACAAATCGCAGAAGCCAAATACATAAAAGCTAAATCGCTATTCGAAACCAACCGTTTTGATGATGCCATGCTAGAATTTAAAGCCATAACAAAATCTACGAAAAATATTTCAGGAGCAGAAGCTTATTATCATATCGCTAAAATTCAATTCAATAAAAAAGATTATAAAGAAGTTGAAAAAACCATTAACAAATTAATTAGCTATGAATACAGCAACGATGACTGGAACAATAAAGGCATTATTTTACTTGCAGATGCCTACATTGCAAAGGGTGATGATGCAGACGCGCAAGTAATTCTTGAAACGCTTATAGATAATAAACCAAAACAAGAATATATTGATGAAGCTATTAAGCGTTTAGAAATAATAAAAGCTAAAGAGACTGAAAAAGCTGAAAAAGAAAAACAAGCTCCTCAATCAGATATGAAAATCAAGTTTAATCAAACAGAAAATGACGCCAACCTTTTAGATGATTTAAAACTTGAATTGAATAATTCTAATGATTCTCTAAATATTGCCCAACCTAAATAAATAAGACAATGAATTTATTTACCTCGCATATAATGATGCTTACTGTTAAAAAAAAGGCTTCCTCATTACAAATAACATGCGCATTAACGTTATTAATTTTTTCTTTTTCAATTAACCTTAACGCGCAACAAAGCGGCATCAGTGATTTAAATTACCAGGCTCAAAGCGAATTTCAACCCACTATAAAAGACGCCGTAAAGTTTTCTGATTTACCGGAAATAAAAGATACCGTTAAACGAATAAAAAAATTATCCTATGGAATTAACAGCGTGCCTTTATTTCCAAAATATCAAGTTCAAACAATCAGTTCAGCAAAATTACAAAACGAACCTTTAAATAAATTGTACTATTCTTTATTAAAAGTTGGTTACGGCCCCATTTATAACATGCCTTATGGAGAATTCTGGATTGGAAATACTCGCTCGCGGGAAATGAATTATGGCGCACATTTAAAACATTTTTCTAGCACTGCGCATTTAGAAGGTGTTGGATACAGCGGCTTTAGTGATAACGATATTAATATTTTTGGGAAACAGTTTTATAAAAAACATACCCTTACAGGTGGGTTTAATTATTCAAGAAATGTTGTTCACTATTATGGGTATGACACAAGCATAAACAAATTAAACGATAAGTTATTTACGCGTCAACGATACCAATTCATAGAGCCTACTTTAAAACTCACAAGTCATTATACCGACAGCAGCCATATTAATCATGATATTGATTTAACTTACTATAATTTGCAAAACCTAAACCGCGAAACTGAGAACAATATTAAATTAAACGCTGCAGCAAGCCTATTCGTTAACAAAGAAAAACTAAACATTAATTTTTTAACTGATTTTTATAACCATAAACAAGCCAACGACACATTAAACGACTTAATAGTAAGCGTTAATCCTTATTTTGAAGCGCACGGTAAGAAATGGGAAGCAAATATTGGTCTAACTGGTACTCTAGATAATTTTAAAGGCGCAACACGTTTTTATTTTTTCCCAAAATTAAATATTCATTATAATGTTTATGAAAACATGCTTATTCCCTACGCAGGAGTTAATGGTGGCTTAATTAAAAACAGTTTTCGGTCTTTAAGTAAAGAAAACATGTTTGTAGATACTACATTAAAATATACAAACACAAACAATAAATACAATGCGTTTGTTGGCTTACGCGGAAATTTAAGTAGTAAAACCTCTTACGATGCAAAAGTAACTTATGCTCAATACGACAGCTTACAGTTTTTTGTTATTAATTATAATGGGGCAAACCAAATATATAATCGTTTTGATGTTGTTTATGATAACACAACTTTACTTACCATTAGTGGCAACATAGCTTATAGACTTAAAGAAAAAATTAATATTTCAGCAACAGGTAATTATTATTTATATAAAACTAAAAACTTAACACGCGCTTACCATAAACCTGATTTTGATTTAACTTTTTCAGGCATTTATAATATGCAAAGTAAAATAATTATTAAAGCAGATTTGTTTTTTGTTGGTCAACAATGGGCACTCTCACCTACTACAAATAACGACAACACATTGTCTTTTAATCCTAAACAATTAAAAGGCTGGGCTGATGCAAATTTGGAAGCAGAATACCGTTATAGTAAATTGTTAAGTTTTTTTGTGAAATTTAACAACATCGCCAATCAGCGCTATTACCGATGGGATAGGTATCCTAGTCAACGATTTAATTTTATGTTTGGCTTAACTTTTGTGCCATTTTAATTTACTGCAAAGCAATTTAAGTGTCCCTTCAAAAATTACTGATTTAATGAAAATCAGTTATATTTACTTTTAAATTTTAGGCTATGGCTCGTTTAAACGTTTTAAAAACATACAAAATTTATATTGGTGGTCAGTTTCCGCGCACCGAGAGCGGACGTTATTACGCTTTACTGAATAAAAAAAATGAAACCGTTGCAAACGTTTGTTTATCCTCACGAAAAGATTTCAGAAATGCTGTAGTTGCCGCAAGAGCTGC
>CANFQR010000220.1 GCA_947449125.1 Bacteroidota bacterium
ATTGGAAATTCGTTTATTGGGTTTGTTCATGTAGAAGGAAAAAATGGATATTCACATATTTTAGAAAATAAACTTAAGCACCTGGGTGAATATGTTAACATCAAAAAGATAATTCAAGATAATGAGGTTGAAGAAGTAATAATTGCTTTAGAAAGTTGGGAACATGAACACATCAAAAACATTGTCAATGACTTAGAAGACATGGGGGTTATTATTAAAATAATACCCGACATATACGATATATTAAGTGGTCATGTAAAAATGAATACCATTTTAGGAACTCCACTAATTGAAATAAAAAGTCAAATTATCCCAGAATGGCAAATTTCTGTAAAACGTTTTATCGATGTGTTTTTCTCAATATCTGTTCTTATAGTATTTAGTTGGCTTTACTTAATAATTGCTCTGCTTGTAAAATTTGGTTCTAAAGGCCCAATTTTCTTTAAACAAGAAAGAATTGGAATACACGGCAAACCATTTTTAATTTTTAAATTCAGAACTATGCTTAAAGATGCCGAAAAAATGGGGCCGGCACTCTCAAGTAATAATGACCCCCGAGTAACTAAAATTGGAAAATTTTTAAGAAAAGTAAGACTTGATGAAATACCTCAATTTCTGAATGTATTGATTGGCGACATGAGTATTGTTGGCCCAAGACCAGAAAGGCAATATTATATAGATAAAATAATTAAAAAAGCACCTCATTACAAACACCTGCAAAAAATTAGACCAGGTATTACCAGTTGGGGACAAGTAAAGTTTGGTTATGCCGAGAATGTTGATCAAATGATTGATCGGCTAAAATTTGATATTTTATATGTGGAAAACATGAGTTTGTTGCTTGATTTTAAAATTCTTGTTCATACTGTTTTAATTGTATTGCAAGGCAGAGGTAAATAATAATGTCAGAAAAACTAAAAAAATACTTTTCATTAATAAAATTCAGCCACACCATTTTTGCAATGCCATTCGCCTTAATAGGATTTTCATTGGCGATGCAAACCGGTATGTATGAGTTTAATTTACAAAAATTGATTTATGTTTTACTTTGCATGATTTTTGCCAGAAGTGCGGCTATGGCCTTTAACCGTTATATTGACAGAGATTTTGATAAAAAAAATCCGCGCACTGTAATTCGAGAAATTCCGTCCGGTAAAATTTCTCCTAAATCAGCATTTGTTTTTGTTATTATTTGTTGCGTTGGATTTATAGTTTCATCCTTTTTAATAAACAAATTATGTTTTTATTTATCACCTATAGCGTTATTTGTTGTATTAGGCTATAGTTACACCAAACGATTTACGGCGCTCTGCCATTTAATTTTAGGTTTAGGTTTAGCTCTTGCGCCTATTGGTTCTTATTTAGCTTTAACTGAGCATTTCTCGTTATTACCTTTATTATTTAGCGCAATAGTATTTTTTTGGGTTAGTGGTTTTGATATTATTTATGCCTTGCAAGATGATGATTTTGACAGAAGTCAAAACCTAAAATCAATCCCTGTTTTTTTGGGCAGAAAACAAGCACTAATATTATCACGCCTAATGCATTTAATTGCTGCAAGCCTAATTATTTTAATTTACTTTTATGCCAATTTTGGTTTACTTTATTTGATAGGCACCACAATTTTTATCAGTTTATTAATCTACCAACACGTTTTAGTAAAACCAAATGATTTAAGTAAAGTTAATTTAGCTTTTGGCACAACAAACGGGGTAGCAAGTGTAATTTTTTGTTTGTTTGTTTGCTCAGATATTTTTATTCTTTGATTTAATCGGATTTTTCAATCAAAAACAAAAGGCTCTCTAAAATAGAGAGCCTTTTACATAATAAATTTTTGATTTTTTATTTTAATATACTTGCTCTTAAAGAGTATATTTTTTCAGAGATAGATTTAAAATTATTTTCTTTAAACTCTTTTGGGTCTTTAATTAATGTAATTTCAGCCAAAATTTCTTTTATTCTGTTATTTAAATCCGCACACTCTTTTTTATTATTATAATCATTTAGTAAATCAGATAAGTTTTTTAAATAGAATCGTTGATCCCAAATCTGTTTATATCCTTTTTCTTTAAGGTAAGGCTCTGTGTTAGTCACATCACTGGTGATTCTGCAATTTAAATATAATGACTCTATCCAAGAACCTGCAAAAATAGAAGATGCTGTGTAAACTCTTTCATTTGTTCTTAAATAAGAATCACTTTTAGTGAAAATTTCATCTAAAATCCTAAACAATGAATCCTTATTAGAAATATTTTTTTCTGCTCGCTTACCTATCATTTGATCTACTGCACTAACCAAACCCAATTCATTAGATTTCATCATTATAGCCTTCATGAATTTTAAAACATCTTGCCCCATATCATTAGCCATTGCATAAGCCATGTCAATATTATATGCACCTAATAATAAAGCTTTATCAAACTCGTTTACACCGTTAGGCTTTTTTACATCAATTAAATAATTGCTGCTATATGGTACTCCAAAATTTGTCATATCATTTATACTTGAAACAGGAGATGGTATATTTGCTATAGCAAAATCGAATTTAAATTTTGTTTCTTCATTAACCGGTGTTTTAGAAGTATCGATGGTGTGTTCAGCTTTATCGCTATCTAAAACAACATTCTCATCCGAATTTTTATCTGAACAGGCTGATAAAATTGTAAGCACAGAAAAACATGATAGGTAAATTAATTTATTCATTTTATAATTTTTCACCAAATATAATCTCTTTTTTTATTTTTTATAATTCTTGTTAAAAATTTAATAAATAATTAAAGTAATTCTTATTCACTTAGTGTACAATTCCAATTGATATTAAACTTCCCATTATTAACATAAAAACAGCAACAAACCATTTAAAAAAATTAACTGTTGTTTTACGGAATAATTTATTTCCGAAATAAGCTCCAAACCAAGCCGAAACGACAGCCAACAATAATATCAAATTGTTTGAGAAATTAATTTTCAATTCAGAGATTGCCATATAATATAAAATCCTAACTACATCAGTTAAAAAAGCTATAAAAACTCCGGTTGCTATAAATACAGATTTCTCTAATTTTAATCTTAATAAAAAAGCGCTTCTGATTGAACCCTGATGACCACTAAAACCGCCAAAAAATCCACTAATAAAACCTCCAACTATTAAAAATTTTTGATTAAAAGATATCTCTGATAATCTTGGGATTAGTTCTACTATTGCAAAAAAAATAATTAATAAACCAACAATTAAACCGGGCCAGGTAACATAAATTTGAGTTTCAAAAGCCCAATAGGTAAAAATATTTATATTAATTTGAGTTAATTGATTCAATGTCCAAGCCCCTGATAACGCAGCTAACATAGATGGCAAACCAAATTTAATAGCCACCTTATAATTTATATTTTTTAAAACCAACCCTAACTTAAACACATTGTTAAGCATATGTACAATTGCAGTTAATGCTATAGCAACAGGTAATGGATAATAAATAGCAAAAACCGGAAGTAATAACGTACCCAATCCGAAACCAGAAAAAAAAGTTAAAAATGAGGCGACTAAGGCTGTGCTTATTATTAGAAAATATATCATTTATTTAAAGCATGGTATTCTATTAAACCTTCAATTGGCGATTTTATAATATTTCCTATTTGATACCCATGTTCTTGGGCAACTTTAATAAATATATCTTTGTATATATAACCAATCGACCCTACAGAATGTACTTTATAAAGATTGGAGTTTGTGTACTTATTAACTTGAAATTCAAAAAACGACCTAAAGCAATCTATCAATAAATTCTTTATAAACGGATGCTCCTTGTGTTTGTCTACAAATAAACTAACAGAAGCTAAATAACGGCTTGGCATTGGTTTTTTATACACATTATTTAAAATTTCCTCTCTATGATATCCCTCTTTTTCAAACAAAAAATTTAGTTCTTCAGGTAGATTATTCTCAAAATAATTTTTAATCAAATTCTTTCCTATTTGCGCGCCACTTGCATGATCTCCCCACAAATAACCAACCGATGGCACGTTTTCCAAAATAGCAGTTCCATTATATAAACAGCTATTACTACCGGTTCCTAAAATACATGCTATGCCCCATTCATTTTTACATAATGACCTTGC
>CANFQR010000221.1 GCA_947449125.1 Bacteroidota bacterium
AAAAGGTAAACCAATAAATACTGAACCTTATACATCAGTTTATGGTACTGCCGACGGAGTGAGTCGTTTGGGAATAGCCTTCAGCTTAAACATTCCTGAAAATAGTCCAATGATTAAACATAAAACTTGCAAGTGGGTTGATCAGGGTCTTTTAGAATTAACACCAAATGGGTTTAAAACCAGAATAGTTGATTTTGGAGATGGTTCTTGTGATGATAAAGCAACATTTACCGTTAATGGAAGTAAGGTTGCATTTACGTTAAATTAGTAAAGTAATAAAATGCAATCAAATTTCGATGTCAGCAATATGTTAGATGTTTTTGAAATTTATGAAAAGATGGAGCAAAACAATATTTTGCTGTCTTTTAAAGGGGAAATTACATCTGACTTATTAACATCTATTCTTCAAATAATGGAGAATAAAATGGTTAATATGCAGGAGGAGCCTAAACTGAAAAAAAAGGTATATAATGTTTTAGTTGAATGTTTACAAAATTTATATCATCACATGGATGATATCTCTGAGGTTAGTCATGAAAACAATCGTTCTGCCATTTTTATGATAGGCAAAAATCAAGGTAAGTATTTAATTTATACCGGAAATTATATTTTAAATGAAAATATAAGTAGACTAAAATCGGTATTGGATGAGGTTAATTCCTTATCAAAGGAAGAATTAAAAGATTATTATAAGAAAGTATTAAATAATGGTGAAATGTCTATGAAAGGTGGGGGAGGATTAGGTATGATTGACATAGCTAGAAAAACTGGTGAAAAATTAGATTATGATTTTTTGGAAATTGACAATAAAGTTTCTTTCTTTACACTTAATATTAAAGTAACACAACAAAATTAAAAAATACAATTATGGACAAATATGTTATCGAAGGTACTCCAAAAACGCCTAGCATCAATTTTGATTTAAATGGTGGAGTTTTAGAAATTAAAGGACGTTCTATTCCTGAGAATTCTATTGAATTTTATAAACCATTAGTTGATGCGTTGGATAAATATTCAAGTGCTGCAAAATCTGCAACAACTGTTCATGTTCAATTAGAGTACTTTAATACATCTTCATCTAAATGCATTTTAGATGTTTTTAAAAAATTAGAAAGTATAAACAAAGGTGGTAGTTCAGTTACAATTAATTGGCATTATGAAGAAGATGATGAGGATATGTTGGAAGCTGGCGAAGATTATCAGGCAATAATTAACGTACCATTTAAAATGGTAATGGTTAACGAATAATTTTTTTTATTTCTCATTAAATACCCTGCCAAATGGCGGGGTATTTTTGTTATATTTGCAACCAAAATTTAGTATAATGACAACAAATATTATAGAATTATTAGGTAGTAGTGCCAATGATTTATTAAATCATACTTGTAATACCATTTCAAAAGAACATTTGCATTTACCTGACTCTGATTTCGTTGATAGAATATTTACTCAAACTAACAGAACTCCTCAAGTTTTGAGAAGTTTAAGTCAATTATATAATCACGGAAGACTTTCCGGAACAGGTTACATGAGTATATTACCTGTAGATCAAGGAATAGAGCACAGTGCCGGAGCAAGTTTTGCACCTAATCCAATTTATTTTGACAGTGAAAATATCGTAAAGCTAGCTATAGAGGGTGGTTGTAATGCAGTTGCATCAACCTTTGGTGTTCTTGCTTCAGTTTCCAGAAAATATGCTCATAAAATACCATTTATAGTAAAAATAAATCATAACGAATTTTTAACTTATCCGAATAAGTTTGACCAAATAATGTTTGGTTCAGTTGAAGAAGCTTGGAATATGGGAGCTGTTGCGGTAGGGGCCACAATATATTTTGGTTCTCCTGAATCATCACGGCAAATAATAGAAGTTGCAAATGCATTTGAAAGGGCTCATGAATTAGGAATGGCAACAATATTATGGTGCTATACACGAAATAATGCATTTAAAAAAGAGGGCATTGACTATCATACAGCTGC
The DNA here is from genome assembly GCA_947449125.1 of Bacteroidota bacterium. Classification (GTDB taxonomy): domain Bacteria; phylum Bacteroidota; class Bacteroidia; order B-17B0; family Aurantibacillaceae; genus Aurantibacillus. The sequence goes on from CANFQR010000221.1 coordinate 1,981, forward strand.
TGATTTATCATCACAGGCTAATCATCTAGGTGTAACAATTCAAGCTGATATTATTAAACAAAAATTATCAGATAAAAATGGCGGATACAATGCCATTAATTTTGGTAAAACTCATCCAAAAGTTTATTCTGAATTAACCACTAATCATCCTATCGATTTATGTCGTTATCAAGTTGCAAATTGCTATATGGGACGAATGGGGCTAATAAACAGTGGAGGGGAAAGCAAAGGTGCAGGTGATTTGGCTGAAGCTGTAACAACTGCTGTAATTAATAAAAGAGCAGGAGGTCAAGGCTTAATTAGTGGAAGAAAAGCGTTTCAAAAACCTTTAAAAGAAGGAGTTGGTTTATTAAATGCTATTCAGGATGTTTATCTAGACAAATCAATTACTATAGCTTAGTCTATTATTAGTTCATTTAGTTTTGAAAACAATAATTAAAGAATTTAAATTTTAACAAGATGGGATGGTTTAAACGATTAAAAGAAGGTATTACAACTTCTACAAAAGAGAAAAAGGAAACTCCTGAAGGTCTTTGGTACAAATGTTCTTCTTGTAAAAAAATTCATACCGCCCAAGATCATTCGGCAAATAATTATGTTTGCTCAGATTGTGGTTATCATGAAAGAATTGGAAGCAAAGAATATTTTGAAATTATTTTTGATGATAATCAGTTTACAGAACTTCATGAGAATTTAGTAAGTGGCGACCCTCTCGAATTTACAGACACAAAGAAGTATACAGACAGATTAACCGATACAATAAAAAAAACCGGATTAAAAGATGCGCTTAGGAGTGCATACGGGAAAGTTAATGGTTATGATTTGGTTATTTGTTGCATGGATTTTAATTTTATTGGAGGAAGTATGGGAAGTGTGGTTGGCGAAAAAATTGCAAGATCTATTGATTTTTGTCTTAAAACGAAAACACCTCTTTTAATTATTTCAAAGAGTGGTGGAGCTAGAATGATGGAAGCCGCATTTTCATTAATGCAAATGGCTAAAACCTCAGCAAAGTTAAGTCAGCTTGCTCAAAATAAAATCCCATATATTTCATTACTAACTGATCCAACAACCGGAGGGGTAACGGCTAGTTATGCCATGCTCGGGGATTTAAATATTGCAGAACCTGGGTCATTGATTGGATTTGCCGGACCAAGAGTTGTAAAAGAAACCATTGGAAAAGACTTACCTAAAGGGTTTCAAACAGCAGAATTTGTGTTGGAACATGGATTTTTAGATAAGATTATACCTAGAACAGAACTAAAAACTAAACTTGGAACATTATTACGCATGCTCAAAAATTAAAAATTACGATTTTTGAAACTTTTTTAGATATTATTCGTTCTATTACTGTTTTCCTAATAGTTCTGTGTTTTGCACTATGTTAATAATGAATCCTCTCTGTTTTGTGTTACGGAGAGGATTTTTTTATAAAATAAACTATATTTATACTTAATGACAATAATAAAAAGAATATTACCTTTTGTTTTATTATTGTTACTTGTTTTAATTACATCACGCTTTCTCTTTTTTTCGGGTTATCTCAAAATTCAAAAATCGATTTTTAGAAAAGAAATAACATCTCATTCAATGAAGGAAGTATTCATTATTAAAATGAGCAATAATAAGTTATATAAAAATATAGAAGGATATGAATGGAAGGAAAAAAATAAAGAACTTGTTATTAATGGAATATATCATGAAGTTATTTCAGTTAAACAAGTTAATGGCATCTCTTTTATTTCGGTAATTGAAGACAAGGCAGAAAACCAGCTTTTTAAACGTTTTTTTTGCACAAATAAACAATTACAGGATATTTTTTCTGATTTAATTAAGCTATTATTAAATATAACTTTTATAGAACTGAATGAACCATTAAAAATTCAAATTAAACAATATTTTAATTTAATAACAAAGGAACATGATTGTTCTTATTCATTTCAATTAATTTTAAAACAAATAAAGCCACCCCAATTTTTTTTCATTAGTTCTAGCGAGATATTTTAAAAATCTCGTATTAACCTATTTATAACTAAATAAAATATAACTATTAAATGAAAAATTATTTAATGGCCATTATGGCTATGTTTTCTATTTTGGCAAATAGTCAAAAC
>CANFQR010000222.1 GCA_947449125.1 Bacteroidota bacterium
ATAAATTGATTTCAGCTTTCGTAAAATTTTATTAAATGACATTTAGTAATATAAATATGATGTTAATGGCCAAGCAAGTTAAGAACAAGTTTATAACCCATTTTGTAGGTGCTTGACCAATAGCAGCCACATTATTTGCTATGGTACTTGACATACAAATCCCGAGTTGCCATATGGGTGCATCATTTTTTAGAATGTACATTGCCGCAATTCCACCAAGAATGCTACCAACAAGTATGGTCATGCTTATTATTCCGAAATAACTAAAATTTAGTTTTTTTATCCAATTTTCGTAAGCGGATTGGTGTTTCTCTGTTGTTTTAAATGTTGTATCCATAACTTGATAGTTTAATTAATTCATTAATTATTTTATGATTTTTCAGTTACTACATCCAAGTTGAAACAAAAGAATTTAAAGATTTTTTAATTGTTGAAATTGAATCTTCAAATTGTTTAATTTCTTCTCTTAGTTTAGAATGATCCTCTACACGCCTTCTGTCAACCGCCACAGTGTTATTTTTAATTTCGTCGTTTAGTAAATGATTGCTAATATTTATTTCGTGTTTCAATTTTTCAATTGTATTATTTGCAATGATTAATTGATTTTGATGATGCTCAAGATTTGTTAGAATATCTTTTGACGTATTTTTTGAAACAATTTCTTCTAGCCTATGCGTTAAAACCTTAATGTCATCTTTGTAAAAAAGAAGTTTATTCATCCACTCGTTATTTTCTTCGTGTTGAACATAAATTTTTTGCGTTTCCATACTTTTTTTTCAAAGGTCGTAATCAAGTCATTGTCGTAAAATGACATCTGTCATTTTTGATAGTTGATTTATATCAGGTTAACGGTAATAAAAAAATGGAATACTCGCCATTGAATTTAATAATTAGCAAGGCTATTTATGACAAAGTAATTTTGCCAAAAGAAAAAAATAAACTTAGTGTATTGTGTTTCCCTGTTACTTATAGGTTTTGGTTAGCGAAGAGGGAGTGCAAATAATAAAGTCACCGCTATCAAAAGTTTCTTTATCTAATATAGAATTATCTTCTTGTTCTGTTGCTGAAATAACCAATACTTTAAGGTTAGGGTTTTGTTGTTTTAAATACCATTCAATAGATTGGTGGTAATTACTATGGTAAGCTCCATTATAATGTATAAAGGTTTTTCCTTTACTCCAGTTTTTTAAAATAAAGTTTGCCATAGTAGCATCTTTATATGCCTGAGATTTAGGCAAATTTTCGCCACCATGACCACCGGCATTTTCAAAAATTTCTTTATAGCATTTTAAATTTCCATCGTATTTAATAGGAAACGGTGCAATCCATTTTTTTGCATCAGAATCTAAACTATCTAAACATGATTCACCCCTAGAATAAACCATGTTGGCGTAGCGGCGTGGAATATTAGTAGCAATAAATTTTAACTTATTTATTTTAGCAATTTCCATTAAGGGCTTATAATCTGTAGCATAATTAGTCCAAAGTTTTACCTCATCCTTAAATGTTTTTTCTGATAAACGTCCGCCTAAATATTCGTTAATTGCAATTTGATCATCTGCTTCAAACATTTCGGCTCCTAAAATTAAATTTTCTTTTTTTGTGTTGTACAAATCTTGCGTTAATTCTCTTTGCAACCAATGACAAATAGGGTTGTCATGCAATTCACCAAAAAGTATAATGTCAGCTTTTGCGGCTTCTTCAAAAAGTTGATTGTAAGTTGTTTTCTTTCCTTTAGAATCAAATAACACATATGCATTTTTTTCTGTTTTTAAAAAAGTAAAACTCATGCATAGAGTTAATAAAGCTAAAGCAACAATTTTTTTCATGATTTTAATTTATGTATAAATGTATTGTTTTTAATATGATAATTTATAGTTTTTTAAAACTTAAACATCGCAAAAATGTGATATTTAAAGTACAAGTTTTGAAATCAATTATAATTAGTGAAATAAATGAAGGGTTTTAAACTTTTGAAATATCTACTTATTGTTTTTACATGCATTATGTCAATTAAACTAAAAGAGAACTATTTTTTGAAATTCAACAAAGCCTAATTCTTTGGTTATAAAATTATTATTCTGTATTTTTAGTATGCATCATTTTTTAACATTTAATGCTTTAAACATGAAAAAATATTTTTTAGTTATCTTATTGTTATTTGTGTTTTGTGATTTGATTAAATCGCAAAACATGTACAAACCATCTTTATACGAAATTAAAACCCTGCCTTTGTGGGCCCAAAAAATGTATGAAGAATCTCTTGATATTAAACTGGTAGATAATCTTTACAAAGCGTATTATGAAAAAAATAGTTTTGTAAAAACCTATCATACCCAATATTACAAACAATTAAAAAGAGCTTTATTATCAAAAAATAAAGTTGAAAAACCAAATCTTAATCAAAGTCGTTTAAATCAGGCCCAGACTAAATGGTCTAATTTAGGCGTTGTTCAAAGTCATAAACAAGGTGGCGGAGCAAGTAATGACCAAGCAAATATTTATGCTGTTACGCAGTGTTCGGTTAATTCGTCAATTATGTATTTGGGCACAGAAACAGGGCAGGTTTATAAATCAAACAACACCGGTATTTCATGGACTTGTGTATCTATGTATGATGAGTTTCCGGGAGGTGTTACCGCAATTGCCGTAAATCCTATAAACCCTAACGAGGTGTATGCTGGGTGCAATTCTAATTTAATGAAGAGTATAAATGGAGGTAGTTCATGGACGGCCGTAATTAGTAATGTTCCAAATTTGAATATTAACGAAATATTAATTGATAGAAGTAATCCGCAACTTGTTTTAGTAGCCACAGATAAAGGACTGTATCGCAGCATTAATGGTGGTGGTGTTTTTACACAACTATTTAATAATACCAAATGTTACGATGTAAAACAAAATACGGCATCAGCAAATAATATGTATTTAGTTAAAAATAATCCGGCACAAAATTTATGTGAGTTTTATCTTTCAATGGATGCCGGAGCAACATGGACTATTCAAACTAACGGTTGGCACTTTTCAAACGATCCGGCAAGATATGATGGTGGTGCAAGAATAGGCGTTACTCCTGCAAATCCTAATAAAATTTATGTTCATTTAATAGGTGAATCAAAGGCAGGAGACAATGGTTTTATTGGAGTATACAGAAGTGCAGATGGAGGCCAAACATGGACGCTTCCGAATGCACCGGCCGGCGGACCCTATTCTAACACTCATTTAAATTTAGCAATAGCCGGAGGCACATCAGGTCATCATCAGGGTTTCTACAATTGCGCTATAATGGTTAGTGCCACCGATGAAAATAAAGTATTGGTTGGCGGAACAAGTTTATGGCGCTCTATTGATGGAGCAGTTTCATTTTCGGCAGCTGCCGGATATAACAATGGTAATTTAAATATGCATGTTGATATGCAAGATTTCAGAGCTTTTGGAAATGGAAAATACTGGATAACTACAGATGGCGGAGTTTATTTTTCTTCAGATTTTTTTACAACGTTGGCAATTCATAAAAATACAGGTATACACGCCCAAGATTTTTGGGGCTTTGGCAGTGGTTGGAATAAAGACGTATTAGTTGGAGGTTTATACCACAATGGAAATGTTGCGTATTTCGAAAATTATGGTGTGGGTAATTATTTGGAATTGGGAGGTGGTGAAAGCCCAACAGGATATGTTAATCCCGGCAATAATTTTAAAACATGTTTTTCTGATGTGGGCGGAAAAATTATACCAACTTCACTAACGGGTTCAGTGCAGAGTTTTCCGGTTTCAAAGTTTCCTAACGAAATGTATTATCCTACCGAATCGAGCGAAATGGAGCATCACCCATCGTATTACAATACAGCGTTTATTGGTAAAGAAAATAAATTATGGAAAACTTTGGATGGAGGCACTACCTATACTTTAATTAATGCTTTTGGAACTGCCACGAGTAATCCTGTCTATCAAATAGAAATTTCAAGAAGCAATCCAAATATAATGTATGTGGCACAAACTAATCCCGGGCAATCAACCAGTAATCTTTGGAAAACAACAAATGGCGGTTCAACCTGGAATAGTGTAACTCAGCCAATCGC
>CANFQR010000223.1 GCA_947449125.1 Bacteroidota bacterium
ATGAGTATTCCATAGATTATTGAGTTCTAAAAAACCGATTTCCAGTTACGAGAATTCATTAGGGTTCTAAGTGATTGAAAATCATTAATTAGGTTCGATAATTCAAATCCGTAGGGTACAAAATAAAAGCCGCTGAAAATCAGCGGCTTTTTGTTTGATAATTAAATACTCAAAACCACTTTATCGAACTCAACGCAATTAATTCAAAAATTACATTTTGAATCCGCAAAATATTTTTGGGAATTCCGAATCTCAAAATTTTATATTTCCTTAAATGATTTTATACTTAATATTGCCCAATATGATAGATTTATCCCATACAAAAATCAAATTCAATACGTCACAAATTTTCAAGACCTTGTGTCCATGCCTTTTCATGGAGAAATTAATGCAATTTGCTGGGCTCGTAAATTACCTGGTGATTTCTCCGAGATTGTTAAAATGATAGAACTAGAAGGAAATATAGTGGCACTTAATCATAATGAACTTTTTAAACTTCAGTTGAGTGAACAAGGGGTGCTTGCTCGTGAAATTCTTTTAAATGATTTGGAAATGCTAGAAGGTTATGGTGCGTCTCCGCTTCTTAATTTGATTAAGTGCTATGAGAGAGATAATGCCTACGCGTTTTTTCCAACTGATGTTTATTCTTTTCATGTAGATCGATCTCCAATACCAATCGATACATTCTTATGCACTTACATTGGCGCATCGACTGAAATATTGCCAAATTCACAAGCTATACAAAAAGTACTTGTTCCCGAAATACGTGATGAACTCAAAAAATTATATCGTGGATTAGATGAGGAATTCGAATCATTTTTAAGTGAACACTTCTTTGATCTACATTATCTGCCTATACCTGAGGCGCGACCTATCAGCTTAGGTCTCGGCCACTTATGGAAGCTGGCGGTTGATCATCCTAAGAGTCAGGTTTTTCCATGTCTTCACCGAGCGCCAAAAGAAAAAAATGGTCAGAACCGCTTGTTGATGATCTGTTGAATCTGTCAGCCAATAGGCAAAAACAAATCAATTACGTGTATAATTGTTTCAATTCCATGAAACATTCTAACTTCTCAAGCTTTTTAAAATCATCCGTAATTTCTATTAATTCAGCTCTCCAGGTAGAAATGTAAAAACCTTAAAAATCGTCAAGTTTTTTATACAATCTTCCCTCGTTAAAGATTTAAATTTCGTTTAGTTAAAATAAAACAATGAGTTCATGATTGTTGGTTCGACTACCCTATTACTTATTTTGGTAAAACCGCCCCAGAAAATTCCACTTAAAAACACTTATTTTTTTGAGAACTAATTAAACTATTTTTTTGCTTGAATACATTGCCGTTCATGCCAATTTTAAGAACATACCAAAAAGATTAATGCTTTTTGTTTAATTTCATATTTAAAATAAATTCAAGCATTAAAAATATCATCAAATGAAAAAAATAAAATTTGCTTACTTCCTCTGTATGGCATTATTTACAAATGTATTTACATCTGCCGCTCAAAACCTCGATAACATTATTGCCAAACACATAGATGCTATTGGGGGTAGAGATAACTGGAACAAGTTAAAAACCATGCGCACCGAAAGCAGCATGAAATCCAATGGAGCGGAAATTGTTTTTATAGGCACTTCAGTTAAAAATAAAGGCACTCGCTCTGATGTTATGTTAATGGGCATGAGCGGTTGGAGTATTGTCACCAAAGAAGTTGGTTGGAGCCTTTACCCATGGGCAGGTCAAACAAAGGCCGAGGCCATGACTGCCGATGATTTAAAAATGGCGGTTGAAGAACTTGATATGCTCGAGGATTTTTTAACGTATAAAGAAAAAGGGAAAAGTATTAACTTCTACGGAATGGAAGACGTAGACGGCACAGAGTGTTATAAAATTAAAATGATTGATAAAAACCAAAAAGAAAGCACATATTTTATTGATCCAGATACTTACATGACAATAAAAATTACCACTAAAGTAAAATCTAACGGTCAGGAAAATGAATATTCAACTTTTTACTCTAATTACGAGAAACTGCCTGAGGGTATAGTAATGCCTATGTCGAACACAAACGGTTGGAGCGAAAACCGCGTCAACAAAATTGAAATTAATGTTCCCGTGGATGAAAAAATATTTATCCCTGCCAAATAAACAAAACCATTTACAATGAAAAAAATATTTTATTTAATTACTGCGTTCGGAGTATATAGTCTGCACGCCCAATCGCCTGTAAATTCAGCCATGTTTGGCACAATGGAAACTCGTCAATTAGGCCCAGGAACAATGAGTGGCCGCATTACGGCTATAGAAGGAGTTTTAAACGATGAAGGTAAAACCATTTATGTTGGCTCAGCAGGGGGTGGTGTCTGGAAATCAAGCAATGCAGGAACTTCCTTCAAATCTGTATTCGATAAACATTGCCAATCAATAGGAGCAATTGCCATCAATCAAAAAAATCCTGCCATTGTTTATGTTGGTTCAGGCGAAAGTAATATGCGCAACTCCGTTTCAATTGGCGACGGTATGTATAAAAGCACTGACAGCGGTGATAACTGGAAAAAAATTGGTCTTGATAGTTCAGAGCACATTTCGCGTATCATCATTCATCCAAATAATCCTGAAATCATTTATGTTGCAGTACCTGGCGCGCTATGGAGTGACAGTAAACACCGTGGAGTCTATAAATCCATAAATGGTGGTCAATCATGGGAAAAAATATTATATATCGACAATAAAACTGGTTGTGCTGAATTGTTGATGGACCCTAATAACCCCGAAACTATGTTTGCTTCTATGTGGCAGTTTCGTCGACAACCATTTAGTTTTAATTCAGGCGGTAACGGTTCGGGGCTTTACAAAACTACAGATGGTGGAAAAACCTGGCGCGAAATTAAAAATGGATTGCCTGATAAACCATTCGGACGTATCGCCATTAACCTTGCACCAAGCGATCCAAAACAAATGCTGGCAATAGTTGAAAGTAAACAAACTGGACTTTACATTTCATCTGATGGCGGAGAAACCTGGAAAAGCCAAAGTGCTACAATGAACACTTGCGCTCGTCCATTTTATTTCAGCACGATAGTTATCGATCCAAAAGACGCTAAACGAGTTTATCGACCGGCCTTTCAATTTGCTTATAGCAGCGATGGTGGTTATTCATTTACCGAAGCAAGTTCAGATGGAGGCTGGGTGCACGCAGACATGCACGCCTTATGGATTAATCCATTTCATACCAACATCATGTATTTGGGCACTGATGGTGGTGTGTATAGCAGTATCGATAAAGGAGTAACATGGCGATTTAACCATGCGTTGCCTGTTGGGCAATTTTATCATGCTACCTTCGACCTAAAAGAACCTTATAATATTTATGGTGGCTTGCAAGACAATGGTAGTTGGATAGCACCAAGCTCAGCACCCGGTGGTATTGGCAATGGCAACTGGACAAGAGTTGGTGGCGGCGACGGATTTTGGACTGTGCCCGACATTGATGGCAAAACAGCATATTCAGAATACCAAGGCGGTAATATGGTACGCGTGGAATTGAAAACAGGGAAGATGGAAAACATTCAACCACAAAAAACAAGTCAGGAAGATAAACTGCGTTGGAATTGGAACACACCAATTGTAACAGGAGCCAAAAATCCTAATAATTTATACGTTGGTGCCCAATACCTATATAAGTCAAATGATCAAGGAAGAAATTGGAAACGCATTTCAGGTGATTTAACCACTAATGATAAAAATAAACAGAAGCAAGAAGAAAGTGGAGGATTAAGTGAGGACAATACTTCTGCCGAAAATCATTGCACCATTTTTAATATTGCTGAATCACCTTTAGATGAAAATATTATTTGGGTAGGCACCGATGATGGTAATCTTCAATTTACAACAGACGGAGGAAAAACATGGACCAATGTGAGCATGAATGCAGCAAAATGTGGGATTGCAAAGCAAGCTTGGGTAAGTAGTATAGAACCCTCAAACTTTGATAAAAACACTGTTTACGTAAGTTTTGAAAACCATATGTATGGCGATCATCAAACCTATTTAGCAAAG
>CANFQR010000224.1 GCA_947449125.1 Bacteroidota bacterium
ATTAATGGATGGTATATATAATTGTCCCTTTAATTCGGTTGGATATTTTACTTTTACTTTTGGCCATAAATTTAAACGCATAGCTTCATTTATTAAACTAAACGAACCGCTAATTAAGGCTTGTGAAGCAATTATCGCGGCAGATGTTGCAATTATGATGCCATATGGAATAAAACTTTCAGGCATCATGGCGAAAAAAGGATTAGGCGATTTAAACGCAGACATAAATTGGCCTTCGTGTGAAATTAACCAAGCTCCTTGCCCAAAATAATTCAGGACTAGCATTGTTTTTACGAACACCCAAGATATTCTAATATTGTTTTTGCCACAGTGGCCTAAATCAGAATAAAGAGCTTCGGCTCCCGTTGTACAAAGAAAAACAGAACCTAGAATCAAAATACCTTCTGGGTGTGAGTTTAACAGTTTATAAGCGTAATACGGATTTAAAGATGCAAAAACGCTCCAATCATTTTTTAATTGTAGCAATCCTAAAACCCCTAACATTAAAAACCATATCATCATCATAGGACCGAAAAACTTTCCTATGAAACCTGTGCCAAATTGTTGAATAAAAAACAATCCAAATAATATTCCGATAACAATTGGAACAGTATTAAGGTTTTCATTAAAAAACCTAAGACCTTCAACCGCAGCTGCTACGGATATAGGTGGCGTAATAATCCCGTCAGCAAGTAATGCACTTCCTCCAATAATAGCAGTTAGCAAAAGCCATTTAAATTTGGTTCTTTTTACCAAAGTATACAGCGAAAATATTCCACCTTCTCCTTTATTGTCCGCCCTGAGGGTTAGAATTACATATTTAACAGTTGTTTGCAACGTTAAAGTCCAAAAAATACAAGATAAACCTCCTTTAACAAAATCAGCATTAATGGAGTTCTTTCCAATAATTTCGCTCATAACATATAAAGGTGACGTTCCAATATCACCATAAATAATACCTAATGTAATTAATAAACTACCAAAAGAAATTTTACTGTTGTGGCTTCCGTGTTGAACACCCATAAAATTGAGAATAGAGAGTTCAAAAGTAATATAAAATTGAACAACAATTAATGATACGTGTTAATTTATTTTAGTTTAAATAAAAAAGCAAAAAAGTTAAATTTCGTTTTTTGAACTAAATAACTTTTTTTAAGCATAAAGTAGTCAAAAATCATTTAAATGTAAGTTTTAACGCAAATACAATCATTGTAATTTAGAATAAATAAGGTTAATTTTATAAATAGATTTTTGTGTTGTGAAAAAGAGTTTGGTTTTTTTGCTGCTTATTTTAGGTATAAATTGTTTTGCTACGCACAACAGGGCAGGAGAAATTTTATATAAACGTATTGCCCCATTTTCTCAGGTTGTGGGTAATATTACCGTACCTGTTTATACCTATTCCATTACTCTAATAAAATACACCAATGACGGACCAGGTATAGCAGACCGCTGCGTTGATACAATTTATTTTGGAGATGGACAAAGAGGCGTTGCTAACCGAGTTAATGGTGGCACAGCAATATGTAATGATTGTCCGCAGTGTGGTGAGATAATAATTAGTGCTAACCCTTATTTTGTAAAAAAAAACATTTACACTATCATACATACATATGCCGGTTCGGGAAGTTATTTAATACACACTTTCGATCCCAACCGAAATAGTGGGGTAAATAATATTCCAAATTCAATTAATCAATCGTTTTATCTAGAGTCCATGTTAATTATTAATAATTTTTCAGGGGCAAATTCTTCTCCTGAATTTAAATATGCACCAATAGATAGGGCTTGTTTTGATAAATGTTTTTACCATAACCCTGGCGCTTACGATTCTGATGGAGATAGTTTAAGCTACGAAATATCTACATCAAGGGGCGAAGATGGACAAACTGTTCCTGGATATTTTTTCCCTGAAACAGGCAACGCTTTTGACGCAGCTTACAATATTAATAGTGCTACAGGTTTGTTAACCTGGTGTAGGCCTCAATACCAAGGCGAGTATAATATTGCCTTTGTTGTTAAAGAATGGCGTAAAAACACTAGCGGAATTTATCAATTAATTGGTTTTGTTTTAAGAGATTTACAGGTTGTTGTGGGGTCTTGCCCTAATAACGATCCTCCTTTTATAAATACTATTCAAGACACCTGTGTTGAGGCTGGCGTAAAAATAACGAAGAGCATCGTTTATGGAGACCCTAATCCTAATACCGCAGTTACGCTTCAGGGCAATGGCGGTGCTTTTTCAGGACCATTACCATTGGCTACCATTAGCAACACAAATTATTATACTACAGCCTCAAGCTCAACAACAGCAGCAAATTTTATTTGGCAAACTAATTGCAACCATATAAGGTTACAACCATACCAAACTGTATTTAAGGCAGAAGACAATGGCTTGCCATCAATATCGTTTAATCCTATTAAATTGGTTTATTTTAAAACATACAATATAAAAGTTGTTCCACCATCTGTAAAAAACGTTTCGGCAACCCCTCAGGGCGCCTCGATAATAATATCTTGGTCGTTGTCTGCTTGTAATCCATCAAATAATCCGGTAATTGGCTATAAAATATACCGAAAAGATGATTGTTCTGCCTTAACAATTAATCCTTGTGAAGCAGGTGTAAGTCAACAATCGGGTTTTTCTTTAATTGGGCAAGTGGGGAACATTATTAATAGTTTTACCGACAATAATAATGGCAACGGTTTAGTGGTTGGTCAGGATTATAGTTATATAATTATAGCTGTTTATAAAGATGGTTCGCAGAGTTATGGTAACTCCTCTGTTTGTGCAAAATTAAAAAGAGATGTTCCGGTATTATTAAATGTAGATATACTTTCAACCTCGGCATCAACCGGCTCGGTATTTGTAAAATGGGCTAAGCCTTTAACCAACCCTACAAGCTTTGATACAATTGCGTTTCCAGGCCCATACCAGTATGTTATAAAACACAAATCAAATTCAGCAACAACGTATTCTACTGTTTATACTATTTCTAACCAGTTTTTTTTAGCCTTAGACACTCAATTTGTACATGCAGGGTTAAACACGGTTGCAGGCAATCACGATTACCTCGTAGAATTTAAATCAGGGACGTTAACTATAGGTTCATCTCAGCGAGCAACATCTGTATTTTTAACAGCCGGTTCCGGTGACAGGAAAATAAATTTAAGTTGGTCTTATTCTGCACCTTGGAATAATTATAAATATACCGTATTCCGAAAAAATCCAGGGACATTAACTTACACGGCTATTGCAACCACCTCTGTGACAAATTATGTAGATACAAACAACATAGCAAACCGTTATGAGTATTGCTATAAGGTTTTAAGTGAGGGTAAATATTCAGACCCCTCTGTTTACAGCCCGCTTTTAAACAATTCGCAAGAAGTTTGTGCAATAGCTAAAGACGTAACTCCGCCATGTTCACCAACATTAAGTATTAATGCCGACTGTCCAACCGGACAGGTAGATATTAGTTGGACGAATGTAAAACCAATTTGCAGTGACGATGTTGTTAAGTACAAATTATTTTATAAGCCAACAATAAACGATGATTATAAAGAAGTTGCAATGCTTCTAGGTTCAGCATCCACGTTTTATAATTATGATGGGCTAGAATTAATCTCAGGCTGTTATGCTGTTCAAGCAATAGATTCAAGCGAAAATGTTAGTCCGCTAAGTGCTGATTTTTGTATTGATAATTGCCCAATTTTTGAATTGCCAAATGTTATTACCTTAAATGAAGATGGCATTAATGATTTTTTTAAAGCAATAAGAGTTAGGCAAATTAAAGAAATTGATTTGGTGATTTTTGATCGATGGGGAAACCAGGTATATAAAACAACAGATCCTTATTTTAAATGGGAAGGCCTTAGTTTGCAGACAAAAGAATTAGTCAGTGAAGGCACCTTTTTTTATATTTGTGATGTGTTTGAGCCTCGATTAGTAGGCCTTGTTAAACGCAATCTAAAAGGATATTTTCAGGTGGTAAAGTAATTCTGTTTACATTTGCCGTGTTATTAAAATGAAACTTTATAAA
>CANFQR010000225.1 GCA_947449125.1 Bacteroidota bacterium
AATTGAGTTAGAGTACCGATCGAAACGAGAAGGTATGGCACCTATGGTTGTTGGTTTATTAAGAGGATTAGGTAAACGATTCAATAAAGAACATTTAAAAATCGAACATATTCAGCAAAAAAATGATGTTAACGATTGTCATGTTTTTAGACTAGAATGGTAAACTAACATGAAAAGGCCTGAAATTCCAGATAATGAAAGAGATAGATTAATTGCCCTAGGTAGTTATGATATTCTGGATACATTAGACGAGCAAGAATATGATGATATTGTTTTAGTTGCGTCTGAAATATGCCAAACACCAATATCTGTAATTAGTTTAATTGATGAAAATAGACAATGGCTTAAGTCTACAATAGGACTAAACGCAAAAGAAACAAGCAGGGATATTTCTTTTTGCGGACATGCCATAATTAAACCCGACGATGTTTTTATTATTCCTGACGCACGAGTTGACGAGCGTTTTCATGATAATCCATTAGTTACCGGCGACCCAAACATTGTTTTTTATGCAGGTGTACCTTTAGTTGATGAAAATGGTTTTGCACTTGGCACCATTTGCGTAATAGATAATAAACCAAAAGCACTTGAAGAAAATCAAATTAAAGCATTAAAAGTTTTAGCTCGAAAAGTTATTTTATTGCTTAGCCTTAAAAAGCGCAATGCCGAACTTGAAAGTGCTAAAAACTTATTATTTGAATCAATAAATTTTTCATCTCCATTTTTTCTTCTAATTGATAAAAACAATTGTATACTTGATTTTGGAGAAAACTATAAAAAATCAATCCCTGAACTTAAAAAACAAAATTATTTTAATGAGTTTTTTGTTTGGGAATCTAATTTTAATATAGACTCTTTTATTAATTCTAGTTCGGGAATAAATAAGTTATTATTTTTTAAAACAGCAGACGATAAACAAAGATATAAATGTTCTATAAAAAAATACAACGCTGATGCTTTAATAATTTTTGCTACGCCTGTAATCAATACACAATATTTGATTTCTAATTACCATATTAATATTAATAATTTCCCAAAACAAGATTATATAGCGGAATTTCTTTTTCTTCAGCAAGCTGCCACAAAAGGATTAGAAGATTCAAGAAAGCTCACAGAATCCTTAACCGAAAAAAACAAGTTGCTTGAAATTTCTAAACACACGTTAATTAATTCAAATGCTGTTTTAGAGGAAAAGGTAAACGAACGAACGAAGAAGATTAAAAATTTAGCCCTATTTCCTGAACAAAATCCTAATCCGGTTTTTGAATTAGACTATCATAAAAAAGTAATTACTTATTCAAACCCTGCCGGTAAATCAATTATTTTCAAGGATCGAAGTTTTACCTATGAAGATTTAATAAAAATTTTAATAATTTCTGAAGAAACCATTCAAAATAAAAACACCGCTAAATTTGAATTTGATTTTGAAAATCAGAATTATCAAAGAAATATTTTTTTCTTTGATAGCGAGCCAATTCTGAGGGTTTATCTGCATAACATAACTGATATAAGAAACTTTCAAAATTCTTTAAAAGAAAAAAATGAAGAATTAGAAAATACTTTAAAACAGGTTGTTAATCTGCAAACTGATATAATAAAACAAGAAAAAATGGCAACGCTTGGTTTATTAATTGCCGGCATTGCTCACGAAATTAATACACCTTTAGGTGCGATTAAAGCATCTAATGATAATATAGTCGACTCAATAAGTAATGGGCTGATAAATCAAATTACACAGTTAGATATTAATGATTTAGTAACCAGTATAGAATTATACTTTTTAAATAAAAAAGGGAATAAAATATTTAGCACACGAGAAGAAAGAGCTTTTATAAAACGAATTGAAGAGGAATTAATAAACGAGAATTTTAAATTTTCTAATACTTATTTTTATGCCAGAAAGATTTATGAATTAGGATTTGAAAATTTAGATTCGGGTTTAAAAAAATATTTGGAGCATAAAAACAGTGCAGATATTTTTACGTTTGCTTCAAACTTACTTAAAATTATAAAATCTACCGAAACTATAACAATTGCTGTAGATAAAGCCACTAAGGTGGTAAAAGCCTTAAATAATTTTTCTCATGGAAATATTAACGATGAGGCTGTAATGTTTAACCTTAAAGATAACATAGAGTCTGTGTTAACTATTTTATGGAATAAAATAAAACATGGCTCAAAGGTTATTAATCATATTTCTGATGATATTTCGATTAAAGGTAATCAGGAAGAATTGTCGCAAGTTTGGACTAACATTATTAATAATGCCTTGCAGGCCGCTAATAACAAATGTAATATAGAAATCAGTTATCACGCTGAAAATTCTAATCATATTATAACTTTACAAAATGATGGGCCTGAAATTCCACCAAATGTAATTGATCGTATTTTTGACGAATTTTTTACCACTAAAAAAAGGGGAGAGGGCACCGGGCTTGGCTTAAACATAGTTAAAAAAATTATCGAAAAACATAAAGGAACAATTAAATGCACAAGTAATTCATCAGTTACAAAATTTATTATATCAATACCAGATTTAAATGAGTAAAATTGCCATACTTTCAGTAGACGACGAAAAAATAATTTTAGATTCGCTCCGGATACAATTTGAAAAAAATTTCAAGAACAAATATCTTTTTGAATATGCCGAAAGTGCTGAAGAGGCTTTAGAGGTAATTGATGAATTAATGGATAAAGACATTGATATTCTTTTAGTTATTTCTGACTATCAAATGCCTGGTTTAAAGGGAGATGAGTTTGCAATAACCCTCAAACAAAAACTACCAAACATTAATATTTTGATGCTTACCGGGCAGATTACAGAAAAACTATCTACTGAACTTTTAAGTAAAAAAATTGTTTTAAAAGTAATATCAAAACCCTGGTCTGAAAATGATTTGGTAACAATGATAAGCAATATATCTGTTTAATGTCAACTAAAAAAGCAATAATTATTATAGATGATGAGTTCATCATTTTAGAATCTCTTAGAATTCAGCTTAGTAGAATTATTGATGAGAACATCATTTTAGAGGCAGCTTCTTCGGGTGAAGAATCTCAGGCTTTAATTGACGAATTTTATAATGATGGGATTGATATTATTCTAATTATTTCTGATTATAATTTAGATGACACTAAGGGTACAGCTATACTTTCTTACGCTCACCAGAAGTTTCCTAATTCTAAAAAGGTAATATTATCAGGTCAATCTGATATAAATGAGATTGCTGATTTTAATAATTCAATAGGTTTACACGCCTCATTTACTAAACCATGGATGTTTGATGAGTTAAAAGAGTCAATACTTAAAGTAATTAATACTTAACCTCTAGAATTAATCTTAATTATTACTAGTAATTTAATTGTAAGAATTAGTCTTGATTTCTTTTTTTAACCATTGTTAAAATTGTTGCAATGGCAACCGTTTCTCCTGTTTCATCATAAACATCAACTAGCCATTTTACAATACCTTTTGCAATATCTTCCGTATTTTTCTTCTCTTGATCAATTTTTTCTTTGCAAGTAAATTTTACACCAATTGTACTGCCCATATAAACTGGTTTTGTAAATCGGCATTCATCAATACCATAGTTGAGTAACACCGGGCCTTTTTTTGCATTAACAAATAACCCTGCTGCCTTACTTAATATATAATAGCCATGCGCCACACGACCAGTAAAAATTGTTCCTTCAAGGGATGTCACATCCGTATGCGCATAAAAATGATCACCGCTTACATTTGCAAAATTTACAACATCGGCATCTGTTATTGTATGTTTTGCTGTTATTAATGTTTCACCTATTTCCAAATCTTCAAAATGCTGACGGAACGGATGAATATCTTTTTCTATTTGTTTAGCACCTTGTTGATATTGATTTAAAATAGTTGTGATAGTTGTTGGCGAACCCTGAATTGCCGTACGCTGCATGTAATGCATTACGCCACGTTTTCCACCCATTTCTTCTCCACCACCGGCTCGTCCTGGTCCTCCGTGAACAAGCATCGGCATGGGGGAGCCATGAC
>CANFQR010000226.1 GCA_947449125.1 Bacteroidota bacterium
GGAAAGGCCGCAAAATTTGGAAAACCATTTATTGATTTAATAAAACAATACGTTGAAGAAAATGATATAGAGCGCCCAGTAGATATGGTAATTAAATCGGTTGTAAATAAATCAGGTTTAAAGGTTTATATTATTCAGAATATTGATAGAAAAATAGGCTTGCATGAAATGGCAAAAAGTAAAAATTTAACTTTACCCAATTTAATAACTGAAATAGAAACTATTGTAGAATCAGGCACCAGAGTTAATATCAATTATTACATCGAAGAAAATATTGATGAAGAAAAGCAAGAGGAGATAGTGGACTATTTTAAAGAAAGCGAAACAGATAATATAGATGCTGCATTAAAAGAGTTAGGAGAAAATGATTATACAGAGGAAGAAATTCGTTTAATGAGAATTAAATTCTTGTCTGATTTTGGAAATTAATTTCTTTTGGACTTCCGAATCCCGCTTATAATAATAGGTGGGATTTTTTGTTTTTAAATAATAAGTTTTCTTTTTTTTCGTTTCTTTGAGGATAAAGCATGTTTTCTGAAAAAGTACATAGATACATTTATTTGTTTGGATTATGTTCACTTGCTTTTGGTATGATGATGGGGACAGTTCCAACAAGCGTGCCGCAATTTATTTTATTAGGAAACTGGTTAATAGAAGGGTATTTTAAACGTAAATGGCAGCAGTTAAAAATCAATAAACTATTTTGGGTAGTAAGTTCATTATTTTTTGCTCATGTTTTTGGATTGATTTATACGCAAAATTTTAATGAAGGATTAAATGATATCAGAATTAAACTTCCATTGTTGTTTTTGCCTCTTATTTTTTTTACTCAGAAACCACTCCATCCAAATGAATTTAAAATTTTGTTGTATTCTTTTTTGTTTGGTTGTGTTACAAATACGGCTTGGTGCCTTATTTATAATTTTATGTTGCATGAAACTGTTGAGTTAAGAAACGCCTCAAGGTTTATGAGTCACATACGTTTAGGCTTGTATTTAAATGTAGCTATTTTTTGTTGTACTTATTTTGTCTTAAAAAATAAACACGTTTTTCTTAAAATTTTATTTGGCTCTTTGTTAATTTATTTTGTTTTTGTTTTATATGTATTGGGTTTAATTACCGGTATTTTCTATTTGTTTATAGCGTTTATATGTGCCGTGATATTAATTCTACTTAAGCAAAAAATGCGAGTAAAATTAATGTCGTTTATCATAATTTTTTTAGGATTTACTTATGCCATTTATTATGTTAACTCCGTATTTGATTCCCAACTAAAACCATCTATTTCTGAAAATAATAAACCGCATAAAAAAGGGCAAAACGGCAACCCCTATTTAAATTATAATTCGTTTACTCAAAAAGAAAACGGCAATTTTGTTTTTATCAATATTCAACCAACCGAATTAAAAAAAGAGTGGCAACGATTTTTCCCTCAAGACAGTTTTTCATACATGCCCAATCCTCATAATTTGAGCCGGTATAATGTTATTTTAAGATACATGGCAAGTAAAGGTTTGTGTAAAGATTCAATTGGATTAACTATGTTAACAGCTACTGATTTAGAAAACATTCAAAAAAATATTACTAACTATAAATATCCCGAATGGAGTTTTTTACACAAACGTATTTATGAGTTTGTTTGCGAATATGATGAGTTTTTAAACGAAAGAGGTATTAATGGTCATTCGCTAACCATGCGGCTTTATTTCTGGAAAGCCACCTTGCAACTAATTAATAAAAATAAATTATTTGGTGTAGGCACAGGCGACGTTCAAAATCAATTAAACAAAACGTATCTCGAAACAAATTCGCCCTTAAATAAAGAGTGGTTTAAACGACCTCACAACCAATTTTTAACCATAACTTTATCACTAGGTGTCGTAGGGCTTTTGGTGTTTTTATTCAGTATTTTTTATCCTGTAATTTATTTGAGAAAGTTTTTTAATACTCTGTTTTGGCCTTATTTTTTAATTGTTATTTTATCATTTATTCCTGAAGATACTCTGGAAACACAGGCAGGTTTGAGTTTTTTCGCCTTTTTTTATTCGTTATTTATTAGCGATGCCTTTTTTAAAAAGCAACAAAATCTTGCGGATTAATGGCCTGTCCGTTAAACCACAATTCAAAATGTAAATGTGGTCCTCTGCTTTTTTCTCCTGTATTACCAATAATTGAAATGGCTTCACCTGCCTTAACCCTATCACCTATTTTTTTCAGAATAGCCGAATTGTGTTTGTAAATACTAGTGAGGTTATTACTGTGCTGAACTTGAATAAAATTTCCGTCTTCTGATGAAAAACCTGTAAATAAAACCGTTCCGTCAAGAGCAGATTTTACAGGCTCCTCAGGTTTTGCAACCACATCAATTCCAAAATGATTTTCTTTTAAATTAAATGATGCGCTTATTAAACCTTTTACCGGCGTAAAAAAAACAAGCTCTTGTAAGCTTTTAAATTTAGGAGAAATGGCAATTGAGTTTGATTTATTATCTTCAAACTCATTTCTAAATTCAATATCAGATTCGCTTGGTGTAATTTTTATGTTTTTATATTTACCAGAGGTGTCTTTTTTCGGTTTTTCACTTTTAGTCTCAAAATTTTCGTTAAACACATTTAAAATACTATTAATGTATGCCGTTCTCGATTCTAAGGTTTCCTCCATTGAATCGGCCCTGTAACTTAGGTTTAAAATTTGTTTTCTTTCCGCTACGGTGCCGTATCCGGGAATGTATTCTCTAAATGGTGTAAAAGCAACTAAACTGATTACAAGAGTTGTCATAACAATTGTTACAGCCAGAATAGCTGTAATTAAGCCCAATGGAGACAATCTTATCGAAACTTTTTCGCCAAAGGTATTATCATTAAGTATTACCAAACGGTATTTACTTTTTAAGAAATTAAAAAACAGTTTCCAGCGACTATGTTTTGCATCACTCATTTAATTTGGTAAAGATGCAAAAAAAAATAAATTCACGGAAACTTGCAAAACAATTATAGTTTCCTTAGTTTTGCGCCGCTTTTTGTAAATGGAAACCCAAGAAAAAATATTAAAATCTGCTCTACATCTTTTTTTTAAGCATGGTATTAAACGCGTAACAATGGATGATATAGCTAAAGATTTGGGCATTTCAAAAAAAACAATTTATCTTTTTTTTAAAGAAAAAGATGATTTAATAAATCAACTTTGTGAATTTGAGATGTTAAATCAAGAACGTTACTTCGCTGATGCTAATAAACAAGCTAAAGATCCCATTCATGAAATTTTTTTGATTTCAAAAAAGATAGAGCAGATGATGCACAATATAAATCCTGTTTTTTTTATTGATCTTAAAAAATTCCATCCAATTGCTTTTGAACGGTTTCAGAATTTTAAGCAGCATTGTGCTTACAAAAATTTATTAAATAATATTAAAAAAGGAAAAGAAATAGGTTTATACAGAGCTGATATTGATGAAGAATTCACAGCAAATTATAGAATGTCTCAAATGGACATGTTAATGTTTGGTAATTATTTTTCATTTGAACGTATTAGCTTTAATCAAACACATCAACTATTATTAGATCTATTTGTTTATAGTATATGCACTGTAAAAGGTCACAAGCTTATAAATAACTACAAGAAAATAAATGACGAAGAATAATTATATATGATAAACTTAAAAAAATACGCATTACTGTTTTCGATACTTTCGATAGTTGATGTAAATGCACAAGAATCAAACAGCGGCGCTTTTAGCCTTCAGCAATCTATTGATTATGCTGTAAAAAATAGTCCAAATTATTTGAATGCCGAGTTGGATTTAAAAAACGCTGTTTATAAAAAAAATGAAATTACTGGCTTAGGATTACCTCAAGTATCTGGTAGTATAGATATTAAAGATTATGTTGAATTACCAACATCTTTATTACCCGGTCAATTTTTTGGAGCGCCTGCAGGAACATTTATCCCGGTTAAATTTGGAACCAAATATAACTCAACTGCCGGTTTTAGCGCTTCGCA
>CANFQR010000227.1 GCA_947449125.1 Bacteroidota bacterium
ACTTAGGGTATCTAAAATTAAAGCAAGGCTTGCATACAGAAGCTTTTAAATTGTATAAAACAGCCCTGCAATTTGAACCTGATAATGAGCCATTATTACTAAATTTAGCAGGTTATTATGCTTTAATGAAAAACAAAAACGAAGCGAAAAAATATTTAGAAATTATTCTGAAAAATAATCCTAAAAGTCAAAAAGCAAAAATTGCAATGCAACAAATAAATCGTTTACTATGAGCAAAAAAAGCAATAGAAAAATATCAGCTTTAATTTTTATGTTGATTTTAGCCGCACTGGCTTATTTTGTTTACAAATTATTTTTTTCAGACGCAGTTCACTTTAAAGATAAAAATTACACCTATTTATATATTAAACACACCGATACGTTTGAAGACATTCTAAATTCCGTCGATTCTGAAAAGCTAGTTAATAATTTAAAAGCGTTTGAATGGTTGGCAAAAAAAATGGAACTCGACAAGAATATACATCCCGGCAAGTATCGTGTAACTAATGGTATGAATACGCGTCAAATAATTAATCTGTTAAAATATAATAAGCAAGAAAAAGTAAGGTTAACGTTTAATTCACAAATTCATAATCTTGAAGAATTTATTAATTATGTTGATGAAAAATTGGAAATAGATTCAGATGAACTTGAAAATTATTTAAACGACGAAAGCAAATTAAATGAGAATTTTAGTTTAGACCCTGAAACTGCATTTGGCTTGATTGTGCCAGATGTGTTTGATGTTAGTTGGGCAATAGAAACAGATGAATTATTTAGTAAAATTAAAGATGAGTACGACATTATTTGGAACAATAACAGAATAAAACAAGCTAAAAAAATTGGGTTTTCTATTTCCGAAGTAATTACTATTGCCTCCATTACACAATGCGAAAGCAACATTGAAAGTGAGCAAAGGAAAATTGCCGGTGTTTATATTAATCGTCTAAGAAAAGGTATGCTCCTGCAAGCTGATCCAACACTTAAATTTGCAAATGGGAATTTTGATGCTCGCCGAATATTAAATACTGATAAAGAAATAAACTCGCCTTATAATACTTATAAATATAAAGGTTTGCCTCCCGGACCAATATGTTTAGTTTCAACAAATGCAATTGATGCAGTTTTAAATTATTCAAAACATGATTTTATTTTTTTCTGTGCCAAGCCCCAATTAAATGGTTTTTCAGACTTTTCAAGTACATACGAACAGCATAGAAAATATGCAATTGCCTATCAAAAAGCAATGAACCAGAAAGGAATTAATAGATAATATTTTGTAAATTTGGTTATATTGTCTTCATAGAGAAGCAAAGAGAAAAAATAAGCATAAATAGTTATTCATACTAAAATTATGGAAAAGAAAATTGAGGATAAAATAAAAATGTTGGAGGATAAATATGCCCAAATGGGCCAAGATATTGATGGTTATCTTGATGGTCTTCTAATATCAAATTATTTAACCTACTGGGATTATATACAAGTTGATACTTTGTTAACCTTACAACATCCTAAAACAGATTTTCCGGACGAGACAATTTTTATCATGTATCATCAGATTACCGAGCTTTATTTTAAGCTTGTATTACATGAGTTAAATCAAATTGCAAATAACGGCCCTGACATTTTATCAAACGGAAATCTTGTTGGTTGGAAAGATAAATTAGATGTAAAATTTTTCGTCGAACGCCTTGGACGAGTTAATCGTTATTTTGAAGCTTTGACTAAATCATTTGAGATAATGATTAATGGAATGGAAAAGGAACAATTTCTTCGATACCGTATGGCATTATTACCTGCAAGTGGTTTCCAAAGTGCACAATACCGGAAAATTGAAATTTGCGCTACCGAATTTATAAATCTTGTTGATAAGGAAGTTAGGTTAAATTACATTGGCAAAAATGCAACGGTGGAGGAGATGTTTAATAATATTTATTGGAATAAAGGTGCAACGGAATTAAGTAGTGGAAAAAAAACATTAACCTTATTGCAATTTGAGAAAAAATACGCTTCAGAATTTATAAACCTCGCTAACGAATATAAAACAAAAAATATTTGGTCAAAATATAAATCATTATCTGAAGCAGATCAAAAGAATGAAAAAGTAATAAATGCATTGAAGGAGTTTGATGTAAACGTAAATATTAACTGGCCATTGGTTCATTACAAATCGGCTGTTACATACCTTCAGCAAAACACAGAAGATATCGCAGCTACAGGAGGTACTAATTGGCAAAAATATTTACCACCACGTTTTCAGAAAAGAATTTTTTATCCGGAACTTTGGACAGACCAAGAGTTAGAGGATTGGGGAAAAGGTTGGGTAGTTACTAATGTATTTAGGAGTTAAATAGCAGTTTATTTATAGTTTAATAATGTCTATACAAGTAAATAATATTTCAAAGATATATACAAGTCAAAAAGCATTAAATAATGTTTCTTTTGAGGTTGGGAGTAATGAAATTGTTGGTTTTTTAGGTCCTAATGGTGCAGGAAAAAGCACCATGATGAAAATACTAACATGTTATATTCCTCCAACGGATGGTACGGCAAAGGTATGCGGCTTTGACATCTTGAGCAATAGCATTGAGGTTAGAAAACAAATTGGCTATTTACCTGAGCATAATCCTCTTTATTTAGACATGTATGTAAAAGAGTTTTTAGAATTTGTTGGAGGCATTTACAAAATAAAAAATTGTAAAGGCAGGGTAAAAGATATGATTGAAATAACTGGTTTGCAAATTGAACAGAATAAAAAAATAGGAGCGTTAAGTAAGGGGTATCGTCAGCGTGTTGGTTTAGCACAAGCAATTATTCATGATCCAAAGGTTTTAATTATGGATGAACCAACCACAGGCCTAGATCCTAACCAGTTAGATGAAATTCGTAACCTAATAAAATCTCTTGGTAAAGAAAAAACGGTTATGTTAAGTACCCATATTATGCAAGAAGTGGAAGCAATTTGCGATCGGGTAATTATTATTGATAAGGGAGAGATTGTTGCCAATGATGAAACCAGAGTACTACAAAAAAACACAACCAAACAAATCATTACCGTTGAGTTTGATAAACAAGTTTCGGTAAGTCAATTAAAGGAAATAGCTAATATAGATGAAGTTTTGCATGTGAATGGAACTATTTGGCGTTTAACTTCATTGTCTAAGGAAGATGTGCGTAAAGACATTTTTAATTTTGCTGTTGCAAATAATTTTAGCGTGTTAACACTTAATAAAGAGGAACAAAAAATGGAAGATGTATTTAAGGAATTAACTAAAAAATAAATGTCTAAGGGTTAAAACTTAATTTATATTTAAAACTATTTTTTGTAGTAGGTGGCATAAAAAAATCAAATTTATTTAGTGATTTTATAACTGTATTAATTTCTTTTTTCTCAAACTCTGTTAAGGAATAAGAATTAATAAATTCTACGTTTTCAACTAGTTTATCTTGATTTATAAAAATAATCACATCAAATTTGAGATTGGCTTTTTTTGAAGTAAGCTTATTTTTTATATCCTTTATAATTTCTGCTTCTCCGCCTTTATAATAACAGTTAACAAATTCATCAGCTTCAACTTTTCTGGTTTCCTTGCCCTTATATAAATTTTCTGACCTTAATTGTTCCGATTTATTTTCAGGAGAATTTACCGAAGGTGTTTCTGTAATAACCTTGTTATTTTTAGTAACAGATGCAAAATCGTTTTCAGGAATGTTATTATTTTTTTCGTTTTCTTTTTCAAATTCGTTTAAAGTGTTTATGCCGGATTTATTTTCTTCGTTAAAAGCTGTCATGACATGATCTTCTATTGGTTTTTCTTTTTCCGAAACTTTTAACTTGTTATTTAACAATGAATGAATTTTTTTATAGGGTTTTTCGTATTCGTTTTGAGCAGTTGTTTTTTTCGAAATTTTTGAGGTGGCATTATTTTCACGCACATCATTTGTTGCAGAAATTGAATTTGATGGCGTAGTCAT
>CANFQR010000228.1 GCA_947449125.1 Bacteroidota bacterium
ATTATTGGGTCTATATTAGGTGTGGGCTTAGCCTTTGCTTTTTTGCCTGGTGATATTGGTTTTTCTGCTGTAAATTGGGATAAAGCAAAAGATACAGGTTTAGCATTATTATTATCGCCTTTATTGGGTTTTTCTGTTTCAATTATAATGATGTTTCTGTTTAAACGCTTTATTAAAAATGAAACAATTTATAAAGAACCAATTCCCGGAAAAACTCCTCCAATTTGGATTAGAATGCTGTTGTGGTTAACTTGTGGTTTAGTAAGTTTTTTTCATGGTCAAAACGATGGGCAAAAAGGCGTAGGATTAATTATGTTGATTTTAATAGCGGTATTACCCGGTCAATTTGCTCTTGATTCAAGTATTAACCTTCAAAGTGTAAATGCCAATGTTAGTAAAATAGAAGCCTTGATGTTAAAAGCCGACACAGCGGTTCTTGCAGGTAAAGAAAAGAAAATGTACGGAGAAATTATAACACATTCCAATCATTTTAAAACAGAGGTTGCTAGTAAGTTTAACGCTGATGAAATTGCTTTGGCAGGAAGATTTTCTGTTAGAAAAGATGTGATAAAGATTACAAAAGGCGCCGAAAAAATTATTAAGGGCGGTAACCTAACTTTGAGCGCCAACGAAATAAAAGAACTGACTCACGAAATTAAATCTACCAAAAAATTAATTGAATACGCGCCATCTTGGGTGGTAATTTTAATATCTTTTTGTTTAGGATTAGGCACCATGGTTGGTTGGAAACGTATTGTAAAAACAGTTGGTGAAAAAATCGGAAAACAACACATGAGCTATGCGCAAGGTGCCAGCGCAGAATTGGTTGCATCTATGGGTATTGGAATGGCTTCAGCCTATGGTGTGCCTGTATCAACAACCCACATGCTGTCTTCAGGTATTGCAGGTTCGATGGTTGCAAAAAAAGGATTAAAAAATTTACAGAAAGGAACAGTAAAAACTATTGCATTAACATGGGTGCTTACTTTACCCGTAACTATTATTTTATCCGGCTCGTTGTTTTTATTGTTCAGAGCAATTTTATAATATTTTCGTTTTGTTTTTTTTATTAAAAAGCCTCCGAATTTTGGAGGCTTTTTGATTTATTAAAATGGACAAAAATTAGCATTAATAATTTTACTATTTTGGTATTATGATTATTAAAAAATTTATTGTTTTTTTTATTTTATTTCCTGTTTTCGTTAACGCGCAAAATTATCCCGCAAAGCCAGTTAATTACGTTACCGACGAAACAGGCGTATTAACTAACGAACAGCTATTAAGTTTAAACACAAAGCTTGCCGAGTTTGAAAAAAACACTTCAAATCAGTTTTTTATTTACATGACACAATCCTTAAATGGTAGTGATATGGCCTCGCTGTGTCAGGAAATATTTAATGCTTGGCAAATTGGTTCAAAAAACAATAATAACGGCTTGCTAATAGCAATATTTATTAACGACCATAAATTTAGAATACACACAGGTTATGGGCTCGAAGGACCTCTTCCCGATATTTTTACCAAACGTATTCAAGATAATGACATGGCACCCTTTTTCAAAGAAAACGATTATTATTCTGGAATTGACAAAGGCCTTGATCAATTAATTTATTATTCAAAAAATGAATTTAAACCAGAAGACGAAAATAGGAACCCAAATGGATTCGGAGAGTGGGCATCCATTTATTTTATTAACGTGTTTTTATTCTTATGGTTTTTAAATTCAATATTTGGAAAAAAAGCTAAATACCGAAAGCCAAAAGTTAAAACCATCCTCTTGATAACGGCAATAGTTCTTAGTTTTTTGCCTTGTGTTGGCCCCTTAATTTTGTATATTATTTTGCTTGTTTTAGGAGAAATTAAAATAGGACTTTCGCGCAGAAGTGGGTCTGTAAGCAATTCCTACTCAAGCAGCTCCGATTCATCTTCTGGTTCAGGTTTTGATGGCGGAGGAGGAGGTGATTCAGGCGGTGGCGGCAGCGACAGTAGCTGGTAATAAATTAAACAGGTTGATTTGTGATAACCGAACTAAAACAGATTCTCTAATAATTTAGAATCCACTAAATTTGGTAAGGTAACTTTTAAATTAGGTGTACGTTCCATTTCGCGTTTAATTGCAAATAATGCTTCATCGTTTCTGGCCCAAGCCCTTCGTGAAATACCGTTGTTAACGTCCCAAAACAGCATTTGCTCTAAACGACTCTTGGCTTCATCTGTTCCGTCTAACACTAAACCAAAACCACCATTAATAACTTCGCCCCAACCAACTCCACCACCGTTGTGCAAACTAATCCAAGTAGCACCTCTAAACGCATCGCCAACAAAGTTTTGTACAGCCATATCTGCCGTAAATTTGCTACCATCATAAATGTTAGACGTTTCTCTGTAAGGACTATCTGTACCGCTAACATCATGATGATCTCTGCCTAAAACCACGGGTGCAGTAATTTTACCTTCTTTAATAGCCTTATTAATAGCTTTTGCAATTTTAATTCTTCCTTCGCTGTCGGCGTAAAGTATTCGTGCTTGTGAACCGACAACAAGATTGTTTTGCATAGCATTTTTTATCCATAAAATATTATCCATGAGTTGCTGTTGTATTTGTTCCGGAGCAGTTTTATACATGTTTTCTAAAACGGCTAATGCCAACTCGTCTGTTATTTTTAAATCGTTTTGATTAGCGCTTGTGCAAACCCATCTAAAAGGGCCAAAACCATAGTCAAAACACATGGGCCCTAAAATATCTTGTACATAACTTTTGTATTTAAACTCGTTTTTATCATTTAAAATATCAGCACCGGCCCGACTTGCTTCAAGTAAAAACGCATTGCCGTAATCAAAAAAATACATGCCTTTAGCGGCAAATTTATTTATATAATCAGCATGCTTTCTTAATGTTTTTTGAATTTCCTCTTTAAATTTTACAGGGTTTTCTGCCATCATGATGTTAGCCTCTTCAAGACTAAATCCTTGAGGATAATAACCTCCAGCCCAAGGGTTATGAAGAGATGATTGGTCAGACCCAATATCAACCATGATATGTTCTTCAAATAATTTTTCCCACAAGTCAACTACATTCCCATGAAACGCAATGCTAACAGCTTCTTTTTTGTTTTGCGCTTGTTTAACACGCGCTATTAATAAATTTAAATCAGAAAACACTTCGTCTACCCAACCTTGAGAATGTCTGGTGTTTACAGCTTTGGGATTAATTTCGGCCGTTATAGAAACGAGTCCGGCAATTTTAGCTGCTTTTGGTTGAGCCCCGCTCATGCCTCCTAAACCACAAGTCACAAATAATTTACCTTTTCTGTCTTCGTCTGTATTAAATTTTTTTCGAGCGGCATTCATAACGGTTATGGTTGTACCATGAACTATACCTTGAGGGCCAATGTACATAAAACTACCTGCTGTCATTTGCCCGTATTGTGTTACGCCTAAAGCATTAAATTTTTCCCAGTCGTCGGGTTTACTGTAATTAGGAATCATCATGCCGTTTGTTACAACAACCCTTGGCGCATTTTTATGAGAAGGAAATAATCCCATAGGGTGACCACTGTACAAAACTAGCGTTTGTTCATCAGTCATATTTGCCAGATACTGCATGGTAAGTAAATATTGTGCCCAGTTTTGAAAAACAGAACCATTGCCACCATAAGTAATTAGTTCGTGTGGATGTTGTGCAACGGCATAGTCTAAATTATTACTTAGCATGTGCATAATAGCCGCTGCCTGTATACTTTTGTAAGGATATTCATGAATGGGTCTTGCATAAATTTTGTAATCAGGTCTAAAACGATACATGTAAATGCGACCATATTTTTTTAATTCTTGAGCAAATTCTTGAGCTAATTCGGCATGATGCTTTGATTCGAAATAACGCAAAGCATTAGTAATAGCTAATTTTTTTTCATCAGCATTTAAACTATCTTTTCTTTTGGGCGCATGGTTTATTTCAGTTTCGTAGG
>CANFQR010000229.1 GCA_947449125.1 Bacteroidota bacterium
AAATACGCCGGCTTATTTACTTAGAACTATGAATGAAGATTACATTCTGCCCAATTTAATTAAAGGCTGGCTGTTAACTGAATTTGATAATTCTAATCCTGTTAATACACTTATTAACCACACAATTTTTTATGGTAAGTTATTTTACTGTGTTAATGCGTTATTGCCAACTATTAAAGATAGTTTAATTATAGGCTATACCAGCAAACAAATAGGCTATTGCGAAAAAAACGAAAAAAATTTATGGGGTTATTTTGCTGAAAAAAATAGATTGTATGAAAACAACTTAAAAAACATTCAAGAACTTACTAGCGATGGACCATTTACTGGAGCAATAAGTAAAGAATGTCCCCCAAGAATAGCAATGTGGGTGGGTTGGCAAATTGTTAAAAGTTATCTAAAAAACAATAAAAACGTTACACTTGATGAATTAATGAATGAAAATGATGTTCAAAAAATCCTGAACAAAAGCAAATACAGACCATAAAAAAGCGGAACAAATTTTTGTTCCGCTTTTAAATTCATTTATAAATCTATCAAAATATAATAGTTTATTTTTTGCTTGATTTTTTGATAGTCTTTTTTACGACGGCTTTTTTTGCAGTAACATTTTTAACAGGTAAAGCTTTTTTTGAGGCTGCTTTTTTCAGTGATTGTTCTTTTGATTGTGTGGCACTAACTATTTTTTTTGCAGCCGATTTTTTTGCACCTTTCTTATCAAATGCTTTAGGAACTTGAGCAAGAATCATTTTTTTAACGTTCTCTAAAGAAAGCACTGATAATTCTTCTGGAGTAAATTTTCCGCCCTTATCCTTTATTAATTTTAAAACTAATTTTCCGAATTTAATAATTGGTCCCCAACGCGCATTTTCGATAGCTATTTTTTCATCGGGCCAGTTTTGAATATAGCGGTTTGCCTCTTTATCTAATTTTTTTTCAATTAATTCATTAATGTCGTTTTGAGACAAATTATCAAAATTGTAAGCCCTTGGAACATTAATAAATAAACCTTCATATTTTATAAACGGACCAAAACGACCTTTACCTTTAGTAACAGGTTTACCATTATATTTAGCCACTGGAGCATCGGCTAATTTTTTTTCATTAATAATTTCAATTGCCCCATCCATATCAAGGCTCAAAGGATCTATGGTTCTTGGTATAGAAATAAAAGTATCGTCTAATTTTATGTAAGGGCCAAATCTACCAACACCTATAACAACTTCTTTTCCTTCATAGGTTCCTAAATTTAATGGAAGCTTAAATAAATCCAGCGCATCTTCTAAGGTTATTGTTTCTATGCTTTGATTTTTTCTTAAACTTGCAAATCGTGGTTTCTCTTCAGAACCTTCTACTGTTTCTCCAATTTGTGCCAAGGGACCAAATCTGCCAATTCTAACTGATACCGGTTTACCACTAATTGGGTCTATCCCTAAAACTCTCTCTCCACTTGCTCTTTCACTATTTTCGGTTGTGGTTTCTACTGTCTTATGAAATGGCTTATAAAAATCTTTCAACATTTTTTGCCAATCTAAATTACCTTCGGCTATCTCATCAAACTCTTCTTCTACCTTAGCTGTAAAATTAAAATCTAAAATTGTTGGGAAATATTGAAGTAAAAAATCGTTTACTACCATACCAATATCTGTAGGAAATAATTTTGATTTTTCGGCACCCGTATTTTCAGTTTTAATGTCTTTTTTTATTGATTTATATATTAAAGATAACTGCACAAATTGTCTGGTAGATCCTTCCCTGTCGGTCTTTTCAACATAATTTCGTTTTTGAACAGTACTAATGGTTGGTGCGTAAGTACTTGGTCGTCCTATACCAAGTTCTTCCAATTTTTTTACTAAACTAGCTTCAGTATATCTAGCTGGATGATGTGTAAATCGCTGAATGGCAGAAATTTCCTGACTTTCAAGCTTTTCTCCAACTTTCATAGGAGGTAACATGGATGAATTTTCTTCGTCAGTTTCGTCATCATCAGAACCTTCCATGTATATTTTTAGAAAACCATCGAATTTTAAAACCTCACCCTGAGCAACAAACAATTCAGAAGTTGCACTGACTTTAACCTTAGCAGTAGTTTTTTCCAATTCAGCATCACTCATTTGTGAGGCTATAGTTCGTTTCCAAATTAAATCATATAACCGCTGTTCATTTCTTTCTCCTTCAATTACAGATCTATCTATATAAGTTGGACGAATAGCTTCGTGAGCCTCCTGAGCTCCTTTACTTTTATTTTTGTATTTGCGGGGATTATAATATTTTGCGCCATAGTTTTGATGTATCGCTTTATTAGCTTGTTCCATAGCCGTTTCGGATAAATTTACCGAATCGGTACGCATATAAGTTATTTTACCGGCTTCATACAATCGTTGAGCCACCTGCATTGTTTGAGCAACAGAAAAACCTAATTTTCGGGCAGCCTCTTGTTGTAATGTTGAAGTTGTAAAAGGTGCAGCAGGAGAGCGCTTTGCTGGTTTTGTTTCCAAACTTTCGATTGTAAAATCTGATGTTTTACATTTCTCTAAAAAAGCCTGAGCCTCAGCTTCAGTGTTAAAACGTTTATCTAATTCTGCTTTTAATAAACCACTGCCCACCTTAAATAAAGCAGATATTTTAAAAGCAGATGTTGAAACAAATTTTTGAATTTCTCGTTCACGCTCAACAATTAATCTTACGGCTACTGATTGAACACGGCCGGCGGATAAACTTGGGCGCACTTTTCTCCATAAAATAGGCGATAATTCAAAACCTACCAAACGGTCTAATACTCGTCTGGCTTGCTGCGCATTAACTAGATTAATATCTATTTCACGAGGATTTTCAATAGCTTTTATAATTGCCGGCTTGGTTATCTCATGAAATACAATTCGTTTAGTTTTACTTTTATTTAAGTTAAGAGTTTCGTATAAATGCCAACTAATGGCCTCCCCTTCTCTATCTTCATCGGACGCTAACCAAACCATATCAGCACCCTTTGATAATTTTTTTAACTCAGCAATTACTTTTTCTTTATCCGGCTGAACTTCATAAGTTGGTGTAAAATTATTTTCAATATCAACCCCAAATCCTTTTTTAACTAAATCTCTAATATGACCAAAACTTGACTTTACCGTAAAATCTTTACCTAAAAATCCTTCAATTGTTTTAGCTTTCGCAGGGGACTCAACTATAACTAAATTCTTCGTCATATTTTATACAATATAATATGTAATGTTAACTCTAAAAATGCTTTTTATATTAAAAATTGGTCTTAAAAACTACATTTTTAAAATATTAGCTGGCTTTAAAAAGTTGCAAAGGAAAAAAATAAATAACATAAATTCCAAAAATTTAATTTTTTAGACGCTTTTTATACTTAATAATGTTAAAAATATGTCAATTTGGCATAAATTAGCTATCTTTGCCATCCTAAAATGAATCCAAACAAAAATATATTGGGAGAAAACCCTCAAAAAAAATCATCTGAAGCAAAAACTGAAGTTCATAATAACAAAAAGTTATTTTTAGAAAGTTACGGTTGCGCAATGAATTATAGCGATAGTGAAATTGTGGCTTCTATTATGTTAGAAAATGGATATAGCACAACACAAAATTATGAGGAAGCTGACTTAATTTTTGTAAACACATGCGCTATTCGTGAAAATGCAGAACAAAGGGTGCGCAACAGACTAAACGATTTTAAACGGGTAAAACAAAAAAATCCAAAAGCCCTAGTTGGTGTTCTAGGCTGCATGGCCGAAAGATTAAAATCACAATTTTTAGAACAAGAAAAACTGGTTGACATTGTTGTTGGCCCAGACTCATATCGCGATTTACCCAACTTAATAGAAGAAGCTGAAGATGGTCATAAGGCCATTAATGTAATTTTAAGCAAAGAAGAAACATATGCTGATCTTACTCCCGTTAGACTTGGCTCTAATGGAGTTAATGCTTTTATAAGCATCA
>CANFQR010000230.1 GCA_947449125.1 Bacteroidota bacterium
AATGGCGCACTCATGGGATTTATTGCTAAAACATATTTTAAAACAATGTTATTTGTAATGTTTGCAGGATAAATTACAGGCGATACGAATAATAAAAATTGAATTAAAAACGGAATAATGTAACGTACATCTCTGTATTTAACATTAAGTGCCGCAAGAAACGATCCTACTCCAAATGCAGCAACACAAGTTAAAATTATTGCAGCCGGAAAGTAAATAATTCCAATCCATGAAAAAGAAACATGTTTAAATAAACAATAAATAATAAAAACTGAAAAAGCCATTAAGAAATCGAACAAACCACCTAAAACCGAAGAAATAGGAATAATCAATCTGGGAAAATATATTTTTTTAATAATGTTAGCGTTTGAAACCATACTGTTTCCAGCATTATTTATACCTGCCGAAAAAATTCCCCAAAGAACCAAACCGCTTAATGCAAAAATTTCATAAGGCATTGTTAAGGATGTATAATTACTTATAGCGTTGCCTAAAACAAAGGTAAATAACAAGGCCATTACAAGTGGTTGTAAAACTGCCCATAAAAAACCTAATACCGTTTGCTTATATTTAACTTTAATATCGCGAAGCGTAAAAAAATAAAAGAGTTCACGATACTCAATAAGTTCATTTAAGCCTAGGCTAAAATTAGTTTTTGGTTTTATTTCGAATTCCATTATTGTAAATATATATAATAGATTATTATAAAAATAGCACAGTTGTCAAGAAAACAAGACTAACTTAAATTATTGGAATCTATTGTTTAATTTCATGCTATTACGACCATATTCTAAAATTTTATCAATAAAATCGTAGGGCTTATAATTATTAATGGCGGCCTGATGAAAAATGCATGTAGCGGGGGTCATACCAGGTAACGAATTTACCTCAATAAAAATAACTTCTGTTTTGTTATCAGGATAAATTCTTACAAATGCGTCAATTCGACAATAGCCTGTTACACCAAGTATTTTTGCGGCAGCGCCTAAGGTGGCTTTTACTTGTTCACTGATTTTTTGCCTGTTAATATTGTCTTTTGCATATCTCGCTGGAGTAATGTTTTGACCCTGACCTGCTAAAAACTTTTCTTCCAGGCTTAAAACATCGCCATCTGCTAATGCTTCGGAGGCTTCAAAAACTTCGTATTCAATGTTGTGTTTTTCATTTAATTTGGTTAGCAGGCCTCCTGTAATTTCTAGAAAATGAGCACTGTCTTTTTTACTGATTAACTCTTCAACTAAAACAACGTTTTTTTGCGGAAATTCTTCTTTTGGTTTAATGTTTAATGTATTTGCTGCAGGTAAATCCAAATCTTCGGAAGAACGAAAAATTAATTTACAAAACGCTTCAAACTCTTCAATAGTTTTGATTTTTTTTACGGCACTGCTACAGCCGTCGTCTACTGGTTTAGCAATAAACGGAAATTTTACAAGGTTTGTGATACTTTCAACACACTTATTTTTATTTTGTTCCCAATCTTCTTTGCTAATAAGTAAATGATTGGCAACCAGAAAACCGTTGGTTTTTAAAATTTCGTTAGTTCTGTATTTATCAATAGTTATAGAAGAACTTTTCTGACTTGAACCGTTATAAGGTAAATGCAGTTTGTCTAATTGTTCTTGAATAGCACCATCTTCTCCAGGTCTTCCATGCAAGGCAATAAACACTTGATCAGTTTTTTGTTTTAAATCGGTATAATTTAATTTTTCGGGTTTCGATTTTTGATTTGCCGAACCGTATTTTTCTGTAATTGATTTACATTGGTGCATGATGTTATTTAAAACAGGATGCACTTTAAAAGTTTGAGCTTTTTCTTTTATATCATCTGCATTATCTTTTAATAAAAGGTTTATTGGTAAATGATACAATTCATGGTGGTTGGCATTACCGGTTAAAAACACAGGAAACGGCTCATATTTTTCTGACGAAGCCAGTTTTTCAAAAACATTTCTTCCGCTTTCAACCGATATATGTCTCTCGGATGAATATCCGCCAAGTATAACAGCTACTCGAATTTTAGTATTAGAAGCATTTTTATCTTTAAAAATTTGTTCGTCTAAATGAGTTAGCAGTTTTTTAAATTTAATATTACCCTTTGACTGCGTTAATCTTTTGGCAATGGATGTACGAATAATAAAGGTTAAAAACTGAGAAGGATTTAAACCAATTTCTGCGGCTTGATGAAAAAAGAAAGAAGAAGGCATCATGCCGCTTGTAGTATTTGGATCGTTTAAAAAGATTTCACCGTTGTTGCTTAAAAATCCGTCAATACGTGCATATACATCAAAATGCAATTCGTTAAATAATTTTTCACATTCTTTTCTGATCCCTTCAATTTGTTCGTCTTGTATATCTATAGGGGTTATTTTTCTTGATAGTCCCGGTAAATATTTACTTCTGTAATCAAACAATTCTTTTCCTTTTTTTATTTCGGTAGGGGGCAGTGCAATTGCTGTTCCGTTTTCATCTTCTAATACAATGCAGCTAAATTCTTTTCCGTCAATAAATTCTTCAACTAGAACAGTAGTTTCTCCATCAATGCTTTCTATTACAAACCCATCAGTTTTTAAATTTTCATTTAAAAATTTTAATAAGATGTTTGGATCATAAATAACACTTGAGTTAAATATTTCAGGATGACTAATAAATACTGGCATCCCAATTCCTTCTCTAATGTCAGCCAATGATTTTACATAATTATGTTTTTCTTGGTCATTATATGTTAACCAATCTTTGGCATCTAGCCACCTTGTAAATAAGGCTTTTTCAATTGCGCACATAAACTCTGTTTCGTTTTCAGAATTTAAAATGCTTACACCAATGCTTGAACCCTGGTTAGCTGGTTTTACAACACAGGGGAAACCAATTTTTTCTTTTGTGATATTGTATGCGTTTTTTGCCTTACCACTAATCCAGTCCGTTCTTTTAATGGTAATATAAGCAGGGCTATTAAACCCTTTACTTACCATCATATCTTTTTGAATTGCTTTATTTATTCCAATTGCAGAGGGCAAAATTCCGGAACCACTATATGGTATTTGATAATACTCCAGTAAACCTTGCAGTTTGCCATCTTCGCCATAAGGCCCATGCAAACACAAGAACGCAAAGTCAATACTGTTTTTTAAATCAGACAGCGATAGCTTTTTTCCGATTTTTGAAATTAATTGGAGTTGTTGTTCTTCGGTTAAGTCACCTAAATTTTCGGCATATAATTGAAAGTTAGAATTAACAGGTAAAAAATCAACAGGCGGATAAAAATCTCTTATGGTTCCTTTATAAACAAACTCCCAATTTAATTCTACAAAATTGCCAAAACTATCAACAAAAACAGGTATTGCTTCAAATAACGATTTATTTAAGTTATCGTAAACGGTTCTGCCTCCTGCAAAAGATATTTCTCTTTCTTTGCTTTGTCCCCCAAAAATTATACCAATTTTTATTTTGTTTGTCATAGAATAAAATTACACTGCAATTCGATAATTATTCAAAAATAGATGAAACCAAGCGGGTATAAACTTCTATATTTGGAATTAATTAACATTCGTTTGTAAATACCAAACAGGTTATATTTTGTAATTTTAATCGCTACTTATGTTTGTTCGAATATTTATTTTTTTCTTTTTCATTTTACTTATTGAGTTGTATTTTTTACAGGCAGTAAAAACATTTTCTCAAGATTTTTCGCTGACAAAAAGAAATATAGTTTTATTTATAGCATACGGTTTAGCCGCATTAAGCATCATTACAGGTTTAGTATCGTTATTTTATCCTCCGCCTAATTGGAATGATTTTTTCAGATTTGTATCGGCGGCATTAATCATATTGGTATTGTGTAAGTTGTTTGGTGTTTTATTTTTAGCCATGGATGATATTGTGCGTTTTTTTAGATGGACAATTTCTTTGTTTGATAAAAAA
>CANFQR010000231.1 GCA_947449125.1 Bacteroidota bacterium
CCTGAAAAGGTGGGTATAAAAGCCGAAATGCTTTTGTAACAGAAAGTGCCACAGAAAACAAGGTAGCCTCATTTCGATGCGGTGATAGTGAAAATGTGAGGTAAGAGCTCACAAATATAGTTAGCGATAATTATATTGGGTAAACCTCGGGTGTTGAAAGGCCAAATAGGTTGCGGTATTTAAGGCTGCTCGTCTTATTTCAGAAATGAAAACCGCAATGGGTAGGTCGCAAAGATAAATGATAGAATATACCTCAATTAGTTGAGATGAAACAGAACCCGGCTTACAAACTTGCCAAAACCAAATAGCAAAAAAATCAATAATGAAATTAAATTCTGAAAGCGATAAATTGGCGTTTAAACATGTATTAAAAAATGAGTGTATTAAACAAATTAATCAACGCATTAACAATGCAAAAAGTGCCATTAAGTTGGCTCAAGAAGCCGCTAATAGCAGCGATAAAAGTACAGCAGGCGATAAATTTGAAACATCAAGGGCTATGGGTCAAATTGATACTGAAATGAATTCGAAACAATTGCAGGAAGCGGAACAAGAATTACTTTTTCTCGAAAAAATGGATGTTAATAACCTAAAAGATTGTATTGCTTTAGGTTCTGTTTTTGAAATGTCTGATTTATTATTTTTTATAGCAATTGGTTTAGGGCCTATAAAAATTGACTCAAAAAAAGTTATGGTAGTTTCTTCTAAATCTCCTTTTTATGAAAATATTAAAAATAAAAAGACTGGAGAACTTTTTGAGTTTATGGATAAAATGGATGAAATAAAAATGGTGTTTTAAATTGCAATTTGATTTAATACTTTAATTGTTTTATTTAGCATTTCATCGTCAAAATCTAAATGCGTTACCATTCTTATGGTATTTTTACCAAATGAAGAGATCTTAATATTATGTTCTGCTAATTTTTTTTCAAAAATATTACCGCTTATTGTATCTGCTTTTAAATTAAAAATTAAAATATTGGTATAAACAGGTAAAACAGATTCAATATAATTTAATTTTAACAACTCATTTTCGAGTTTTTTAGCCCTTATATGATCTTCTTTTAATCGGGTTACGTTATTTTTTAAAGCAAACAAACCTGCGGCGGCTAATATTCCGGATTGACGCATGCCTCCACCAAACACTTTTCTAATTCGTCTGGCTTTTTTAATAAATTCTTTATCTCCCAATAAAACTGATCCTACTGGAGCGCCTAAACCCTTTGATAAACATATAGAAATTGAGTCAAAACATTCTCCAAATTGTTTGCTTGTATCACCTGATTCTATTAATGCATTAAAAATTCGTGCGCCATCTAAATGTAATTTTAAATTATGCAGTTTGCACAAATTAGTTATTGGTTTAATTTGATTTACGGTATAATAACTACCTCCTGCCCTATTCACGGTGTTTTCTAGCGAAACCAAAGTAGTTTTAGTTAACCAGTCAAAATCACCATTAATTGCAGGTTCTATTAGTTGAGGAGACAATCTTCCTTCGTTTCCGATTATTAACTTTGCCTGTACGCCTGAATTAAAGGATATTCCTCCTCCTTCGTAATTATAAATATGAGAATTTACATCGCAAATTACTTCGTCTCCAGGTTGCGTATGGACTTTAATTGCTATTTGATTAGTCATTGTGCCACTGGGGCAAAACAAACCTGCTTCTTTATTAAACAAATTTGCACTATAATTTTCTAACTCAATTGTTGTTGAGTCTTCTTTAAACACATCGTCACCAACCTCGGCACCTAACATGGCTGCTAACATTGCCTTTGATGGTTTTGTAACAGTATCGCTTCTTAAATCTATTATATTCATGAAACTAATATTTCCATAGTTTAATCAATTTTTGTTTAAATCTGTCTTTAGGTAAAAAGTTATTTTCTAAATCAACATTCATAGGAACAGGTGTATCTAAACTACCTTCGCGCATAACAGGTGCATCTAAATAATCAAAACAATTTTCTGAAATTAAAGCGGCAATTTCACCTGCAATACCACCAGTTAGGGTATCTTCATGCATAACAATTACTCTACCTGTTTTTTTTACCGATGAGTAAATTGTTTCAACATCTAAAGGCGCCAATGTTCTCAAATCAATTAAATCGGCGCTTAAATCCGCATTTTCATTTAATGCCTCAATTGCCCAATGTACGCCCAAACCATAGGTTACTATTGTTAAATCATTTCCCTCGTTTACTAATCTAGCTTTCCCAAAAGGGATTGTGTAGTAATCATCTGGAACATCTTCGTTAATACTTCTGTATAGAGCTTTATGCTCAAAAAACATAACAGGGTTAGGATCTTCAAACGCTGTTAATAATAAACCTTTAGCATCGCTAGGAAATGCTGGATAGGCAATTTTTAATCCGGGAGTTTTAAAAAACCAAGCTTCATTACTTTGGCTATGAAATGGTCCTGCTGCAACAGCTGCGCCCGTTGGCATCCGAACCACTACATCTGCGTGTTGCCCCCAACGATAATGGCTTTTAGCTAAGTTGTTTACAATTTGTGTAATGCCTTCGCTTACAAAATCGGCAAACTGCATTTCAACCATTGCTTTATGTCCGTTAATTGATAAACCAAAACCTGCGCCTAAAATAGCGCTTTCGCATAATGGGGTGTTTCTAACTCTCTCTTTTCCGAATTGTTCAACAAATCCTTCAGTTATTTTAAAAACACCACCATAATCTGCTATATCTTGCCCCATTAAAACAAGATTAGTGTGTTTTTGCATAGACATTTTTAAGGCCTGGCTAATAGCATCTATAAACCTCAAATTTGTTTTAGATGCGTTTGTTGGCATTGTATCAAAAACAGTAAATGGCTTAAATATTTCTTTGATTTCTTTTTCAGTATCAGGTTTAGGATTTTGTTCTGCAAACGCAATTTCTAATCCTGCATCAATATCTTGTTTAATTTCTAATCTTAT
The DNA here is from genome assembly GCA_947449125.1 of Bacteroidota bacterium. Taxonomy (GTDB): domain Bacteria; phylum Bacteroidota; class Bacteroidia; order B-17B0; family Aurantibacillaceae; genus Aurantibacillus. Next base: position 2,939 of record CANFQR010000231.1, read on the forward strand.
TTTTTCTATAAGATCTTCGGTTAATACACCTTCATTAATTAAAAATTTTTCGTAGGTATTAACGGGGTCTTTTCTTCCCCAAACATCAAATAACTCTTTAGGAACATATTTTGTGCCGCTTGCCTCCTCGTGCCCACGCATACGAAATGTAACGCACTCTAATATTACCGGACGAGGATTTTCTCTTATACTTTCAGCTAAATTTTTAATAGTTTCAAATACTTTTAAAACATTATTTCCATCAATGCTAAGTCCTTCGATACCGTAACCGATAGCCTTATCGGCAAACGATTTACATTTAAATTGCTCGTTACTAGGTGTACTTAAACCATAACCATTATTTTCTATTATAAAAATAACTGGTAAATTCCAAACGGCTGCGGTATTTATACTTTCATGAAAATCTCCTTCACTTGCTCCACCATCACCACTAAATACAACAGTAACTTTTTTATCTTGTTTTAATTTATTTGCTAGAGCAATTCCGTCTGCAACGCCCAATTGAGGACCGAGGTGAGATATCATTCCTACAATTTTAAATTCATTTGTACCAAAATGAAACGATCGGTCTCTACCCTGAGTAAATCCTCCTGGTTTTCCTTGAAACTGTGAAAAAAGACGATTAAAAGGTATTTGACGAGTTGTAAATACGCCCAAATTACGGTGCATTGGTAAAATGTATTCGTCATTTTCTAAAGCAGAAGTAACACCAACAGAAATAGCTTCTTGGCCAATACCACTAAACCATTTTGCAATTTTTCCCTGACGAAGAAGCAGCAACATTTTTTCCTCAATCATTCGAGGTTTTAAAATATTTACATAAATTTCTAATAAGGTAGAATCTTTGTGTTTTTTACGATCAAATTTAACTGGTGTTTCAGCGGTAATCATCATTATTGCGTAATATTTATTCTTTTTGTTTTTTATCTATTAATACATTAATTCCAAATC
>CANFQR010000232.1 GCA_947449125.1 Bacteroidota bacterium
GTGTTGATAACGCTAAACCTTTTTATAATATTTATGCTGGTACACAAGATAATAATACATTAGGTGGACCAAGCAGAACCATTAGCGGAAGTGGAATTACCAATGCCGACTGGTTTGTAACGGTTGGGGGCGATGGTTTTCAGAGCAGAGTAGACCCAAAAGAACCTAATATTATTTATAGCGAATGGCAATACGGAGGATTAATTCGATACGATAAAAAAACCGGGGAGATAGTTGATATTAAACCAACCGAAAAAGAAGGAGAGTCAGCGTATCGCTTTAACTGGGATGCACCTTTGATTATCAGTCATTTTGACAACAAACGACTATATTTTGCGGCAAATAAAGTTTTTAGAAGCGATGGAAGAGGCAATTCATGGAAAGTAATTAGCCCCGATTTATCACGCGGAATAGACAGAAATAAGTTAGCTGTAATGGGCAACGTGTGGAGCATGGATGCTGTTGCAAAAAATGCATCTACCTCAATTTTCGGAAACATAACAGCTTTGGCTGAATCACCCAAAAATGAGAATTTGATATATGCAGGAACTGACGATGGTTTAATTCAGGTTACAGAAAATGGCGGAACATCCTGGACAAAAATTGATAATCTGCCGGGTATTCCTCAAATTACAGTAAGTAACAGCCGTATGCAGCCATTGGTTAATTTTTTATTAGCCTCTCAGCATAACGAAAATACGGTGTTTGCGGTTTTTAATAACCACCGTCAGGGAGATTTTAAGCCTTATTTAATGAAAAGCAGCGATAAAGGTAAAACTTGGGTAAATATAGGTTCTACGCTGCCTGAAAGAGGTTCGGTTTATAGTTTTGCCGAAGATCATATTAATCCGGATTTGATTTTTTGCGGAACAGAATTTGGATTTTATTTTAGTTTGGATGCAGGAAAAAATTGGGTTGAGTTAAAATCAGGTTTACCTGAATCAATTTGTGTAAAAGATATAGCCATTCAGCGAGAGGAAAACGATATTGTATTAGCCACTTTTGGTAGAGGAATTTTTGTCTTAGATGACTATTCTCTTCTTCAAACCATTAGATCCGATGATTTTAATAAGATTGCCGCAATTTTCCCTGTAAAAACGGGGTTGGTATTTCATCCATCAACACCTTATGGTCACAAAGGTAAATCATTTCAGGGCGAATCATTTTTTACCGCTGCTAATCCTCCAATTGGGGCTACAATTTCGTATTTTCTTCAAGATGATTTTAAATCACTGAAAGACAAACGTAAAGAAGCTGAGAAGGAAAAAATAAAAAGCAATAAAGATGTTTACTATCCTAACGCTGACAGCTTGAGATTAGAAGATAACGAAGAAAGTGTTATTATACTTGCAACCATATCTGATGAGCAAGGAAACAACGTAAGAAAAATAAATTTGCCAGCCAAGAAGGGTTTTTCACGTTTCACGTGGAATGGGCGTTATGACGTGACTTCACCGGTTAATTTTAATGTGGCAGATGAATCAAATCCCTATTATAGTCCAGACGAAGGGCCAGTTGCGGTTCCCGGAAAATATTACGTTGCGATTGAAAAAGTGTATAACGGCAAAACAGAAATTTTGACTGAAAAAACTCCCTTCGCGATAAAAACATTGAACCAATCTACTTTGCCCTTGCCGGATTTAGAAAAGTTAACAGCTTTTAATAAAGACATCAGTGAATTGAGAAGAGTTGTTTTAGGTACCACAGATTATTATGAACTTTTAAAAGAAAAAATAAAATTTCTAAAAAAAGGTGCATTAAATGGTAATGTTAACAGTACAAACTTAATTGGCGATTTGAAAAATTTTGAAACTAAGAAGAATGCTTTAGACTTATTTTTCTATGGCGATGCAAGTCTTGCCAGGCGGGAGTTTGAAACTTTGCCAGGCTTTATTGGTTCATTAGAAAATATTGTTGGCGGTAGCTGGAATCAATCAATGGGACCAACTCAGACAATGATGGGTAATTATTTAAAATTAAAAGCTGAATTTGCGTCAATTTACAAGTCTGTACTAGAATTAAAAACTATGGTAGAAGCTATTGAAGTTAAGGCGGAAAACCTTAAAATGCCTTCTACCTATGGCAGATTACCATTATTTGATAAATAATTTTATTTAAAAATTATTAGGCTAAATAATGTTGTGCCAAAGGTTTAAACTTAGAAATGTTTAAAAAACATCATTTTTTGAAACAAAGTGATTTAATTTTTTGCTTAAGACGAATAAATCAATATCTTTGCCAACCTTAAAAAAAAGAAGAAATGCCAAAAATGAAAACTAATTCCAGTGCTAAAAAGCGTTTTAGCCTTACTGGAAGCGGTAAAATTAAAAGAAAGCATGCTTTTAAGCGCCACATCTTAACTAAGAAAGAGAAAGACCGTAAACGCGGTTTAACTAAATCAGGCCTTGTAAGCGCAGCAGATACTGCTAACGTGAAGTTCATGTTAAGTATTTAAGCGAAAGTTCTTTTAAAATTATCGAGATCGGTTAATTAAAAAAATGTTTAACCCAAGTTTTAGTAAAAAGCCTCTTAACTGAGCACTAAAATTTAAAGTAAAAATTAAAAAAAATGCCAAGAAGTGTCAATCACGTAGCCAGCAGGGCTCGCAGAAAAAAAATCCTTAGTTTAACTAAAGGTTACTGGGGTGCTAGAGGAAATGTTTGGACAATTGCCAAAAACACTCTAGAAAAAGGTTTAACTTATGCTTACCGAGACAGGAAAAACAAAAAACGTACAATGCGTGGTTTGTGGATTCAACGTATCAATGCAGGTGTTAGAGAACACGGCATGAGTTATTCTGAGTTTATGGGTAAATTAAATTCGAAAGGCTTGCAATTAAATCGTAAGGTTTTAGCCGATTTAGCAATGAATCATCCTGAGGCTTTTGCAGCTGTTGTAAATCAGGTAAAATAAATAACACATAATTTGTTAAAACGCTCCAAATATGGGGCGTTTTCTTTTTTAATTCGTATTAATTTGTATATTAGCTAAACAAACATTGTTATTAAACAAATTGTTTACAGCGATGTTAATAATTGAACTAAGAATACAACAAAAGAACTATGAAACCTAAAATTAAAAAGACGATAGAGGTGAAAGGGAGTACTTATTTAGTAAAACTTCGCATTGATGCACGAACTGTAATTACCGTAAGAACTAAAGAAAGCTTGAAAAACTGGAAGACAAAATATCCTAATGCTGTAGAATTAGCATAATTTTTTAGTTTACATCCACTTTTTTCTCTTAAAATAAATTATTTGAACCAAAATAATAAAAACCATTATTACCCAAGTAATAGTGTAGCCATAAGGAGATTTTAATTCTGGCATAAATTCAAAATTCATTCCATAAACACCGGCAATAAACGTCACAGGTATAAAAATACTTGAGATAATAGTTAGTACTTTCATTACTTCATTCATTTTATTAGCGTTTGTGCTTAAGTAAATATCCATAATGCCGCTAAGCAAGTCTCGGTATGTTTCAACGGTATCAATAATGCGTGTGCTATGGTCTTGTAAATCACGAAAAAACAATTGGGTATTTGCAGTAATAAAGGTTGTTTCTGAACGAAGCAAATTGCTTATCAAGTCGCGCAGCGGCCAAACTTGTTTTCTCAGATAAATAACTTCCCTCTTTAAATTATAGAGTTCAATAAGAGATTCTCTTTTGGGTACATTAATAATTTCTTCTTCAATTTTTTCTACTTTATCGCCAATTTTTTCAATAGCATTAAAATAACAATCTACTACAGCGTCCAGTAATGCGTAAAATAAATAGTCGGCACCAAGTTTACGAACCCGCCCTTTGTTTTGTCTCAAACGAGTTCTAATAATGTCAAATGCATCACCCCCATTTGGTTCTTGAAAAGAAATAACTGTATTCTCTA
>CANFQR010000233.1 GCA_947449125.1 Bacteroidota bacterium
AGGTTTCGGCTAAAAAAGCTAACTCATCAAGATACTCTTTGGAGAGTCCGTCATCTTGTAACTTATTTATTACGCCTATTAAAACGCAGCAGTGACTTGGTGTTGCTGTGGTTAGGGGTTCTTTCATTAAATGTTAATGTCCTTTTATTTGCGTGCTCACGTATTCAGCCACAATGCTTGCTTTTTCATCATCTAGTTGAGAGGCAGGCATAAGACCTTTACCATTTTTAATAACATCTTTAATAGCTGCATTATCTAACAAAGTGGCACTTAAATCTTTTGCGCCCGCTAAGCCTAATTTGCCGTCTGTTCCATGGCACGAAGCACAATTAGTTTCGTAAATAGACTTTGCATCGTTTGCTGCCATTTCTGTATTCACTTTGGCAATACCTTTTCTTTTGTGGTAAACTTCGGCCAAGCCAAAACTGCCTGTTATAAGTAATAAACTTAAGGCAGCTAATGCTTTGTTTGATTTTTTAAAACCAATTATTGCCACAGGAATAGAGATAGCCACCATTGATAATTTTATCCATAATAAATAGTCGTACTTACCGCCAAATGGTAATTTGGTCAATAAAAAAACACCTGTTAAAAGAAATAAAGTACTGATAATCATTTCAGGTACTTTAATTTTTTTTGAAAATTTACCTAGCAAATCATTTTTATTACTTAACAATAAAATTGTCTTAATCACATAGATTAATAAAAATAAAGTAACAACTAGATAGTGTAAGTGTAAAATACCTGTATTCATAATGTTTTTTTATGGTAAAAGTAATAATAATTGCCTTATTAAAAAGTAAATTACATATAGTAATTTTATTTATTCTGTTTAAATTTGAACTTATGGGTTAATTATTTTTTAACCAATTAAATCAATACTAAAAATTATTTTTTTAATGAAAAGCAAGTTTTTTATACTCATTGTAATTTTTTCACAACTTAATTTTTTTGGACAAGTTACTTTTCCATCAAATGGCGCTCCCTTTAATTCGCATAATACGTATGCTTTTATTAATGCTACCATTTATGTTGATTATGAAACGGTAATTAAAAACGGAACATTATTAATTAAGGACGGTTTAATTTTAACCGCAGCAGAAAATGTTTCTGTTCCAAAAAATGCTGTTGTTTACGATTTAAAAGGAAAATTTATTTATCCGGCATTTATTGATTTGTTTTCTGATTTTGGTATTGTAGAAAATAAGTCAAATCTTAATCATGCACATATAGGACCTCAGATGGAAAGCAATTTTAAAGGGGCTTATGGATGGAATCAGGCAATAAAAGCAGATTTTGAATCACATAAAAATTATATTTCTAATAAAGAAAAAAGCGATGAATTAAAAAGAGCCGGATTTAGTACGGTTTTATCATGTTCTAAAGATGGTATAGTAAGAGGTACAGGAGTTTTGATTAATCTTAGTGACAAAAAAGAAAATGAAAATATTGTTGTAGACAAGGCAGCAGGTTTTTATTCTTTTTCTAAGGGCTCTTCAACGCAGGATTATCCAAGTTCACTTACCGGTAGTATTGCCTTGTTGAGACAAACGTTTTATGATGCTGTTTGGTATGCACAAAATAAAAACAAAACAGAATATAATATTTCGCTTGAAGCTTTTAATAAAATAAAAGAGTTACCCAGTGTTTTTGAAGTTAATGATAAGTACACCGCTTTGCGTGCAGCAAAAATTGGTAAAGAATTTAATGTAAATTTTATTATTAAAGCAGCAGGTAATGAATATCAGCGGATAAAAGACATCCAAAACACAAACTTAAAATATATATTGCCTTTAAATTTTCCGGCGGCATACGATGTTGAAGACCCTTTTGATGCTGAAGCAATTTCTTTGGCCGATTTAAAACATTGGGAATTGGCACCAACTAATCCGGCTGTTTTTGAAAAAAATAATATACCATTTTGTCTTACGGCAAGTAATTTAAAAGATAACACTCAATTTTTTAATAATCTCAGAAAAGCTTTAAAATTTGGGTTGTCAGAAAAAATGGCACTAAAAGCCTTAACGTTTAATCCGGCTATTTTTATTAATGTTCAAAATAAATTAGGAGCACTAAAAAAAGATTATTACGCTAATTTTTTTATAAGTAATAAATCTATTTTTGAAAGTGATGCAGTAATAATGGAAAGTTGGGTGACTGGAGAACAAACAGTATTTTCTGATATTCATTCTCCGGATTTAAGAGGCAATTACGAATTGACTTTTTCAGATAAAAAGTATAAAGTAAAGTTTTCAGGAGAGGCGAGTGCTCCTCAGGCAAAAATTATGATGGATACTGTTCGTAAAAATTTTAATTATACTTTTTCTAACAACCTTATAAATTTTAATTTTTTAATTGATTCATTAAACTTGCTTCGTGCATCTGGTAATTATAATCTTGGTAAGAAATTATTTCAAGGTAAAGTGCAATTATCTGATGGAAATTGGTCAGATTTTAAAATGATTTTTGAATCTATCATTGATACCATTTCAAAAATTAAGAAAGCAGACAAAAATGAAAATTTAAATTTAGGAAAGGTCACTTATCCGTTTGGAGCTTATGGAAAAACTTTACCTGACGAACAAGTTGATTCCAAAAATCCAGCTGATAATTTGTTACTGATTAAAAATGTAAATGTTTGGACAAATAAAACTGATTCGGTGTTGTTAAATTATGACGTTCAGATTACAGACGGTAAAATTTCTAAAATCGGAAAAAATCTAATGCTTCCTGATAATTTGACTGTTAAAATTATTGATGGAAAAGATAAACATCTTACACCCGGAATAATTGATGAGCATAGTCATATTGCCCTAACTGCTGGTGTTAACGAGGGCACACAGGCAAGTAGCGCAGAAGTAAGAATGGGTGATGTCATCAATCCGGAGGATATAAATATTTACCGTCAATTATCGGGAGGAGTAACTTGCGCCCAATTATTACATGGTTCTGCTAATCCAATTGGAGGTCAAAGTGTACTTATTAAATTGAGATGGGGTAACTCAGCCGAAGGATTAAAATATAATAATGCAGATGGATTTATAAAATTTGCACTCGGAGAAAATGTAAAGCAAAGTAATTGGGGAGATTATAATTCTATTCGATTTCCTCAGTCAAGAATGGGAGTGGAGCAGGTTTATAACGATTATTTTACAAGGGCAAAAGAATATGATAAACAATGGAAAGAGTATTTAAAAACAAATCCAAAAGATGCTGAGAAAAATAAACTAAATGTACCGCGCAAAGATTTGGAACTGGAAGCACTTGCCGAAATTTTAAATAAAAAGAGATTTATTACTTGTCATAGTTATGTTCAAAGCGAAATAAATATGCTTATGCATGTGGCAGATACGTTTGGTTTTAAGGTGAATACGTTTACACATATTTTAGAGGGGTATAAGGTTGCCGATAAGATGAAAGTACATGGTGTAAATGCTTCAACTTTTTCAGATTGGTGGGCCTATAAAAACGAAGTAATGGAAGCCATTCCACAAAATGCATCAGTTTTAACCAGAATGGGAGTTAATACCGCAATAAACAGTGACGACGCTGAAATGGCCAGGCGCTTAAATCAAGAAGCAGCTAAGTCTGTTAAGTATGGTGGTTTAACAGAAACTGAAGCCTTAAAATTGGTAACCTTAAATCCTGCAAAAATGCTCCATATTGATGATAAAGTTGGTAGCATTGAAGTTGGTAAAACAGCTGATTTAGTGTTGTGGTCAGACAATCCATTAAGTGTATATGCTAAAGCCGACAAAACAATTATTGATGGTAAGATTTATTTTGACAGAGAACAAGACGAAAAACTAAGAGAAGAAATTAAAACCGAAAGAGCCAGGATAATTAAGAAGCTTTTACAAGAAAAACAAAAGGGAGGTAAAGTTGAA
>CANFQR010000234.1 GCA_947449125.1 Bacteroidota bacterium
ATAGGTGTTGCTCCCTCCAGATAATTAACACCATCGTTATCTGAGCCGCCGTAAAAAGTACTAGCAAGAAGTGCGCTGCCAGTTGAATTAAGTTTAGCAATATAAATATCTGTTCCGTTAAAAAATACCGAACCATTACTAACGAAACCTATATTTTGCCCACCATTAAAAAAGGGGTAAGCAGCTCCGGCTGTTGTTGGAAAATTGACAGAGCCTGTAGCACCGTATAAATATAAATTATTTGTTTTGTCTACAACCAAACTCGAGACAACTTCTGTGCTGTTACCTCCCATGTATGTTGCATAAATTAAAGCATTGCCTGTAGAATTATATTTTGTAAGCACTATGTCTGTGTTGCCATAAGCAGGTGGGCCATTAAAAAAATTACTGTAAGAACCCAAAACATAAGGATAACCAATATCAAATATTGTTCCTCCGCTGTATAAGTTTCCCGCAGCATCAAAGGTAGCGGTCATTCCAAAATTATCTGCTGTTGAACCTGATTGGGCTGCAAATACTAAAACGGGATCTATTACAAGTTCATAATCTCTGTCATATCCTTCAGGGAATTCAAAACTTAAAATATTATCCTCTAATACATAATTACATAAAACAGGGTTTATAACTCCATTTACTAACTGGTAAGCGTAAGGTTTTTTTTCTGTAATGGTGTTTACTGTAAGTTTTATGACCAGAGCGCCATTTTTTATTTTTAATTTATCTACTCCTTCATATTTTAATTTAATTTGTTGATTATCAGAATGTGGTTGTAAATGAAAATTATATTTTAGTCCGGTTGCCGAGGTAATCACTTCATAGTCTATTCCATTGTATAGCTCCCTTAAAAATACCTGCTGATAATTACGAACATTTCCTTTCCATTTTGTTTTATCATTTCCGATAAAAAAATTTTCATAATCTGATCCTTGCTGAGCCTTTTCAATTTTCGCATTTAAATTACAACCTTCAAAATGAATTTTGTAGGCGTGGCAGTTTATGTTGTAATCTTTATAAAAACCTTTATTGTATGCGCCATGATGAAGTGCCCTTAATTTTTTTTTATCGTAAAAATTAAAAGTTAAACCTGTTTTTTCGAGAAACAACAAGCCGCCGTCAAGCTGAGCCCTGAATAAAATATCATTATTCCATTGACCTAAATTTTCTGTAAATTTTATGGAGGGATTAATATGAGGTGTTACAAACTGCTGCCCGATACTCTCTTGTGAAAAAAAACTCCAAAAACATACGGTTAATAAAAGTATAAAGAGTCTTTTTTTTAACATAAACCAAATATAAAGCAAACAAGTTTATTTTACAATAAGCCATAACCACGTTTTTTAGTAATTTTGCGGCTTATGCCAAATATTGTTGCTATAGTAGGAAGACCTAATGTTGGAAAGTCCACCCTTTTTAATCGTTTAACTGAAACACGTCAAGCCATTGTTGACGAAGCCTCTGGCGTTACCCGCGACAGGCATTATGGCAAATCAGAGTGGAATGGTGTAGAGTTTAGCTTGATTGATACCGGTGGATACATAAAAGGCAGCGACGATATTTTTGAAGGAGAAATAAGAAAACAAGTTGTAATTGCCATTGAAGAGTGTACAGCAATTTTATTTGTAGCAGATGTTACTGATGGTGTAACTTCTTTTGATACGGAAGTAGCGAATATTATTAGAAAAAGTAAAAAGCCGGCACTAATTGTTGCAAACAAAGTGGATAGTCACGATAAAGCTGCTTTTGCTGCTGAGTTCTATAGATTTGGCTTGGGAGAAGTATTTCCTATTTCTGCTATTACCGGCAGCGGAACCGGCGACTTGCTAGATGCTCTGATAAAAGTTTTACCTAAGGAAGAAAAAGCCATAGAGCAAGCAGATATACCAAGAATTGCAATTGTTGGGCGACCAAATGTTGGAAAATCTTCGTTAACCAATGCACTATTGGGAGAGGAAAGAAATATTGTTACACAAATTGCCGGAACAACTAGAGACACCATAAATTCCAGATATACAAAATTTGGTCATGACTTTTATTTGATTGATACCGCAGGCATGCGAAAAAAAGCTAAAGTTCACGAAGACCTTGAATTTTACAGCGTGCTTAGAACAATTAAGGCCATAGAAGACAGCGACGTTTGTATTTTAATGATTGATGCGCAAGACGGCATGGAATCTCAAGACTTAAGTATTTTAAGTCTTATTGAAAAAAACAGAAAAGGCCTGGCTATTATTGTAAATAAATGGGATTTAATTGAAAAAGATACTAAAACTGCCTTAGAATACGAAGAAAAAATAAGAGAGCGTATAGCGCCTTTTAAAGACATTCCTATCATTTTTATTTCGGTTAAAGATAAGCAACGTATCATGAAAGTAGTTGATTTGGCAATGATGGTTTATAACAACAAAACCAAACACATCCCTACTCGTCAGCTAAACGATTTCTTATTAAATCTTATTGAACGCTACCCTCCACCTGCAGTTAAAGGAAAATACATTAAAGTAAAATACATCACGCAATTAAAAACAGAACCTCTGTTTATATTCTACTGCAATTTACCCCAATACGTTACAGAATCTTATAAACGGTTTTTAGAAAATAAAATCCGCGAAGAATACGATTTTAGCGGAGTTCCTATCGTGGTAAGTATGCGCAAAAAAAATTAAACTTAAAAATAACGGATTAAAGACAAAAATAAAAATAGAATAAATATATTTTTATTTATTAATAATTTTTGATGCGCAACTTTACAAAACAAAAATTTGATTTTAAAAAATAATATGAATAAATTTTTTTTGATTACTGGACTTCTATTAATTATGATAGATGCACGCTCAAAAGTAATAGAAACAGAAAACAAGGTTAAACCTTATAGCATCTCATTTACAGAAAACAAAGGTCAGATTTGTGATCAATTTGGTAAAGCTCGGCAAGACATTCTCTATAATGGTACTGATGGCAAATTAGCCTTTTATCTTGGTGAAAACGGAATCAGTTATCAATTGGTTCGCATTGATTCATTTAAAGATGTTAAAGATATACGACCAAAATTGAATTATACATCTGTTAAAAAAGCAACCATTTACCGAATTGATTGCTCATGGAAAAACTCTAATAAAAACATTAAATTTTTAAATGAAAAAGAACTTAAAAGTCATTCAAATTTCTATTTAGAATCTTGTCCATCAGGAATAACTGGAGTAAAATCTTATGGGGGAGTTTTTCTAAAAAATCTGTATAACGGAATTGATTTGCATTATTATGAGAAAAATAATTCATTGAAATGTGATTATATACTAGCACCCGGCTCAGATTACAAACAAATTCAGATTGAATTGAAAGGTGCTTCGATTATAAAAATGAAAAATGGTAGTTTATTACTGAAAACACCCCTTGGAGAAATCGAAGAAGGTGAACCAATTGTTTATCAGGGAAAAAACAAGATAGCTGCAGAATGGGTAATTAACGGTAATACATTAAGTTTTGAACTTGGAAATTACAATAAGAATCTCCCACTAATTATTGATCCTGTTACTCGTGTTTGGGGTACCTTTCTTGGAGGAAGTCTCGCCGATAACGGTTTAGCTACAACCACCGATCCTTCTGGAAATGTTTATATGACTGGACGAAGTTCAAGCTCGGGAATAAACATTATTGCAACTGTAGGAAGTCATCAAACAAATTATTATTCGGGAACAGATGCTTTCCTTGCAAAATTTGATGCGGCTGGAGTGAGATTATGGGGAACATATTATGGAGCAGGCAGTAATGATGACGGTCTTTCCTGTACAACCGATGCAACAGGAAATGTTTATATGGCAGGTTCAACCTGGGGTACTGCCGGAACAGTTATTGCAACACCTGGAAGTCATCAACCTGCATCAG
>CANFQR010000235.1 GCA_947449125.1 Bacteroidota bacterium
ACCATCTTTAATTCCATAATTTTTAAAACTAAGTTCATTTAGTTTAACATTAGGATCAAATTTAATAATACCATTATTAGAACTCATCCAAAAATTATTTGCTTTGTCCTCCAGTATCGAATATAAATAAACATTTGAAAGGCCATCTTTTTCATAAAAATTATGAAATGTATTATTTGATAATAATTTACTTAATCCAGCCGATGTTGTTACCCATATTTCACCATTTTTACTTTCATTTATTCCAAATACAATATTAGAGGCAATGTCATCAATTTTACCAGTATTTGTATAGTTAAAGAGTTTATTCAATTTACGTCCCAACGGATAACCCTTAAACTTTTGTAATCCGCCGTCGTACATCCCTATCCATAAATTATTTTTAGAATCGGTAAATAAGGTATTAATGTTTAAGCTTGATAACCCTTCTTTTATTCCGAATTGTTGAACCTCAAAATTTTTTAAATTAATCTTAAACAAACCATCGCCAAAAGTTCCTGCATATAAATTACCATTGCCATCGGGTTTTAAACACAACACAGTACCTCCTAGTTTGCTACTCAAAATTGTTTTAGTTTGATTTGTAGCTCTATCAAATCTAATAATTCCAATTCCCCAAGTACCTATCCAAAAAACATCTCTACTCTCCTGAAAAATACATAAAGCAGAATTTTGATTCAAAATTTTTGAATAATCTGTAACACTTTTATTCGCATTAAAAAAAACCAATAAATTTTCGCCTCCTATTATTCTTTCGTTGTTTGAAGTTTCATAAAAACAATATAAATTTTTAAAATCGTGTTGCTTGTTATTTACAACATCAGGAAATTTTATTGATCGTAAAAATGAAACATTCACACCTCCAACTTGAGATCCTAGCCAAATATTGTCCTGCTCATCAATAAATAGTGTTTTAATTACATTATCATTTAATCCGAATTTATTTGCACTTTCTTTATTTTCTGTACCAAGTATCTGATGTTTTGTTAAGTCGTAATTCACTAAACCAAAATCGGTAGCAACCAATAGCTTATTTTCTTTTATTACGAAACCGTTTATAAAATTTAATAAAGCATATTTTGAAGTGTTAAAAACAATCTTTTCCTGAACTTTAAAAGTTGAATTATCAATAATAAAAATACCGTAACCACTTGTTCCTACATAAATTTTATTACCTGAATTTTCTAAATACGAAATTGATTCTAACTCGTTCGGATTAATTTTTAATTTTTCCGGAATTAACACACTAACTTTCTCGAGTTTATTGCCATTAACCGCCCAAATTCCTTTGCCTTTAGTGCCAACATAAACTTTTTCTTTAAAGGATTTTAAACAATTTACAACAACCAAAGTATCATGAGGAAAATTATACTTAATAAAATTTCCGGTAGATAACGAAACCAAAAAAACACCTTCGTCTGTACCAACAAAAACATTATCTGCATTTTGAACAGAAATTGAATTAATTTTCAAATTAACGCCAATTCGGCCTCTTAATCTGGTAAATTTATCTAAAATAGGATTATATAAATTCAATCCAGATCTAGTTCCAATTAGTATTAAATCTTGTCTAATTTTATTCAAACAAGTAATTTCTGAGTTTGAAATAGAATTTAAGTTTGTAGGATCATTTTTATAAATGGTAAAATTATGTCCGTCGTATTTATTTAAACCATCTTGCGTTCCAAACCACATAAAACCCAAGTCATCTTGAATTACAGCTGTTACATAGTTTGTACTTAAGCCTTCTTCATTGGTAATTTGTTTAAATCTCAACTGTTGTGAATAAGACTCAAACGCAATTAATAAAATAATTAGTTTAAATATGTAGTTTGTTTTTTTCAAAATATTTAATAAATATAAATATTATTTTACACCCTATTTACCGCAATTTTGAGGGTTAACTAAAAATACATGTTTTGTTAAATACAAAACAGTTAACTCAAAAAATAATACTAATTTTATCTTATCAATTTGTTTATATAGACATCATTGGTAAACACTTCATTAAAATAATTATTTTCTATGCCAAAAGTTTTACGTATCATAAACAGGTTTAATTTAGGTGGCATTACATATAACGTTTCATATTTAAGTAAATATTTACCTAATGAATATGAGACATTGTTAATTGGCGGACCGGAGGAAGAAGGAGAAGAAAGTTCGTTATACATACCAGAATCGTTAGGTTTAAAACCTCAAGTAATAAAGGAGTTAAAAAGAAGTCTGAATCCGCTTAGTGATTATTACGCCTACAAAAAAATAAAAAAAATAATCAAAGAATTTAAACCTGACATTGTGCATACGCATGCAAGCAAAGCCGGAGCTATTGGCCGTTTAGCGGCACACCATTGTAAAGTACCGGTAATAGTTCACACGTTTCATGGTCATGTTTTTAAAGGTTA
Organism: Bacteroidota bacterium; assembly: GCA_947449125.1. Classification (GTDB taxonomy): domain Bacteria; phylum Bacteroidota; class Bacteroidia; order B-17B0; family Aurantibacillaceae; genus Aurantibacillus. The sequence goes on from CANFQR010000235.1 coordinate 2,406, forward strand.
TTTTTCGGGTTTTAAAACATCTGTTTTTAAAAATATTGAACGTTATCTTTCAAGAAAAAGCTCCGCCATTGTTGCAATAAGTGCCATTCAAAAAAAAGAATTAAGCAAGGAGCATAAAGTATGCCATGAAACAAAAACACACATTATTAAACTTGGATTTGACCTAAACAGATTTAAAGAAAATAAGGAAGAAAAACGTAACTTCTTTAGAAGTAAATATTCTTTAGGAAATGGTGAGTTAGCTATTGGAATTATTGGAAGATTAGCTCCTATTAAAAATCATTATTTATTTATAGATGCCGTAGAACATGTTCTAAAAAACACTACCACAAAAATTAAAGCTTTTATTATTGGCGGTGGAGAAACAGAGAATGATCTGATTGCGTATTTAGATAGTAAATCATTAACACATTCTAAAAATCCATTGTCTGAGTCTCAATTTATTTTTACAGGTTGGATTAAAGAGGTTGACGTTGCATTAGCTGGTTTGGATATTGTTTGTTTAACCTCAAAAAATGAAGGTACGCCTGTAAGCATAATTGAAGCGCAAGTTGCAGGAAAATTTGTTGTAACCACCAATGTTGGAGGAATTAAAGATATTTTACATTCTGAATGTGGATTTTTGTCTGATTTAGGAGAAGACAACACCTATAAAACCAACCTTTTAAATGCTGTCACAAATTTTACAACCATTTCAAAAAATGCAAACGCAGCGAGCGAAAGTGTTTTAAAAGAATTTTCATTTACAAGACTTTGCCACGAAATGGATAACCTTTATAAATCTATTCTAAAAAATTAACTAAATTAAAATTCACTTTTTAAATGAAATTTTATATCTGGGAATTTTTCTTGAGCCATTTGTAATAACCAAGCACTCTCAGCTAAAAAAACAGGTCTACCTTCTTTGTCAAGTGCAATATGAGCGTTTCTGTCTTGCATAAAATCTTCTAATTTTTTTCTGTCCTCGCAGCTAATCCAAAGAGCCTTATATAAATTTATTTGATCAAAACTAGCACTGGCATTGTACTCTGATTTTAAGCGATGTTGAATTACTTCAAATTGTAACGCACCAACTGTTCCTATAACTTTTCTTCCATCAACCTTACGTGTAAATAACTGCGCTACTCCCTCGTCTGTCAATTGTTCCAATCCTTTTTGCAACTGTTTTGTTTTCATAGGATCGGTATTGGTAACATACCTAAATAATTCCGGAGAAAAACTTGGAATTCCTTTAAACTGAAAATTAACTCCTTCGGTTAATGTATCTCCTATTTTAAAATTGCCTGCGTCATATAAACCAACCACATCTCCAGGAAAAGCCTCATCAATAATAGATTTTTGTTGAGCCATAAAAGCAGTTGGATTACTAAATCTTAACTCCTTTTTTTCGCGAACATGATGATAATATTTATTTCGTTCAAAAGTTCCTGAACAAATCCTTAAAAAAGCTATTCTGTCTC
>CANFQR010000236.1 GCA_947449125.1 Bacteroidota bacterium
ATGATATCAAGTTCTCTTTCTGTAACAGAGATACCATCACAGGAAAGTGATTTAATAAATGAGTTGTTGGTAATTATTTCTTTTTCGGCGGTAAGGAATGAAACAATTTTTCCGCAAATAAATTTATGACCGTTTATTGTTGAGTTAATGGCTTCTAAAATTTCTGACTTATCGCAATCTTTTAATAAAAAACTTGTAATACCAGTTTTTAAAATGCTGTTAAATTCATTTTTAGTTAGCATTTCAGTAATCACTAAAAATTTTACTTTCCGAAATTTATTTATAATTGATTTTAGCTCATTTATATTAATTCCCAAGGAATAGGAATCTGTGATTAATAAATTTGGTTTTGATAGTTTTAATTGACTGATTAAAGCATGTTTATCTCCACAAACAGTTGGCGCTAAGTCAAAGCCATTAAGCTCCCCAACCAAAAGTTCTAAACCAACTCTTGAAAGAAAATTTTTATCGGCAATTAATACTTTAATCATAAATCAGAATGCAAATATAATCATGTAATTTGAGAAATTAATGTTAAATACTTATTCTTTTACCGTCTGTTGCCAATACACAATTATCGAATATAGGTTTTGCTTCAAGAATAAATTGCTCCAAATTACCATATCTTGCTGAAAAATGCCCTAACAATAATTGTTTTACTTTAGCCTGAGTCGCAATTTTAGCCGCTTGCTCGGCTGTAGAATGAAAAGTCATTTCGGCTCTTTCTTTTTTATCGTTTAAAAAAGTGCTTTCGTGATATAACAAATCAACATTATTTATGTAATTAGTAAGTTCTTCATGAAATATTGTATCGCTGCAATAGCCGTAACTTCTTGGTTTTCTCGAATCGAATGTTATTAACTCATTTTTTATCAACTCCCCATCCTTGTTAATTACGTTCTTACCTTTTTTAAGTAACATAATATCCGCGTTAGAGATGTTGTATTTTTCTAGTTTGTACTTATCAATTTTTTTTAAAAGTGGTTTTTCTTTGAATAAAAAGCCTGTACAAAAAATTCTGTGCTTTAATGGGAACGAAAAGACTTCAACTTTATCATCTTCAAAAATTAAATTAAACCCATCGTCATTTGTAAAAATCCAGTTTACTTTATAGTTAAATCTGGTATCCGAAAATTTATTTATTAAATCAATAATGTCTTTTAATTCCTTTGGGCAGTATATGTTTATATCTTGTTTTCTGCCAAGTAAGTGCATACTGCTGAGTAAACCAGGTAAACCAAAAAAATGATCACCATGCAAATGGGAAATAAAAATATGGTCAATGGATTGAAATTTAGCTTTAAATTTTCTTAATTGAATTTGAGTGGCTTCTCCGCAGTCAATTAAAAAAAAACGCTCAGCTATATTTAATAGCTGAGCGCTTGGATTTCTTTCTGATGTTGGACTAGCAGATGATGAGCCTAAAATTAATAATTCAAAAGTTTGACTACTCATTAGCGATTACCTGCTAAAACCATTCGTTTAGTTTCAGTATGATTTTTGTATTGAATAGTATACAAATAAATACCATTTGTCCAATTTGTACCATCTAATTCATAAGAATTGTCGCCATAAATGGTTTTAACATTATCAGTAAATATTTTTTCGCCTAACAAATTATACACACAAATTTTGGCAATTGACTCGTCTTTTACATTAAACCTTAGAGTTGTTTTTCCGCTAAATGGATTGGGAACATTTGTAAGGTTTAATGATTTTGAATTAACATCTTCTTTTAAGCCGACCGTATTTGGGTTAATTTGAATAATATAATATTTTACGGTGGTTGGAGCAGTTAAGGAACCAGAGCCAGCTGCATAGTTAGGTGTGTTGGAACAAGGGGTAAGCGGAGTAGATAGTGTTAAAAATGGTTGTACCTTAAATTGAAGGGTGTATGTTCCAGCCACAGTAGGAGTACCGGATATTATACTACAACTTACAGCATTACCTCTATATTTGTAGATTCCGGCAGTATTGGTAACTGTAGGTCCCGCTAACAGGTTTAGTCCTGGAGGAAGGTTAAAATTGGTATAACCTGTGGGCGTTGCTAATTCAATTCTGTTAAAACAAAATGTAAGTGGGCTTTGCACCGTATCTTTAGGCACTCTAACAGTTATGTTTTGACCATATGGAACGCCAACCATACCTTGAACAAAATTTGTAGCGCTATCTGGCCAAATACCGGGTTTGTTTAATGCCACAAAAACTGCATCATTTGAGCATGTGGTAGGTGCTTGAGAGAAAGTAATAAAAGCTTGCGTAATAAATAGTATCGAAAGTAGTTTTTTCATATATTTTTGTTTTAGTTATTACAATATTAATTAAAAAAAACAAATAGTAAAAAAATGATTGCTTTGTAATGGATTAAAATTCTAAAAACTGTATATTTGCGCCCTTAAAAAAAAATTAAAAAAATGGTAGGTAAAATAACTTTTACAATGATTAAGCCGGATGCTGTTGAAGCTAACAACATAGGCCCAATTTTAGCAATGATTAATAAGGCCGGATTTAAAATAGTGGCAATGAAATACATGCGTTTAACAAAAGAACAAGCTGGGAATTTTTATGCCGTACATAAAGAAAGGCCATTTTATGGTGAATTAACTGAATATATGAGTAGTGGTCCAATTGTTGCTGCTATATTATCAAAGGAAAATGCTGTTTCTGATTACAGGAAATTAATTGGAGCTACAGATCCTACAAAAGCCGAAGATGGAACCATTAGAAAACAGTTTGCTAAATCAATTGCAGCTAATGCTGTTCATGGCAGCGATAGCGACGAAAATGCTGAAATTGAATCTAATTTTTTCTTTTCCCAATTAGAAAGATTTTAAATTTTATTCTAAATCCGTATTTAAAGTCTCGTATTTTTATTTGTACGGGACTTTTTTTATTTAATTTTATTGTCCTTTTAAAATTTTTAAATAATGTTTTTTTAAAAAAGTAATAAACATTGTTTTGATTTATGAGAAAAATTAAACAATTTTGTTAAAATATATTAATTATATAAAAAACCTTTTTGGTATGATAAAATATCTCTCTAAAAAATTAGTAAAGGCAGCTGTTGCGGTTGCTTTAGTTGGAGTTACATCAATTGTTGACGCTCAAACGTTTAATTGGTCTCAAGCAGGTCCTATTTATAATGCAGGAAGATCAAGGAATATGATTGTTGATAAAAACGACCCTACAGGAAATACACTTTATGTAGGTAGTGCATCCAGCGGTGTATTTATGTCAACTGACGGAGGTGTTAATTGGAGTGCATTAACATTAAGTAACAATAAATTAAATGTGAGTTATATTGCCCAAGCTATAGACGGAACAATATACGTTGCCACAGGTGAAGGCTTTTTGAGAGCCGGACAAAAATTAAAGGCTCAGCAAGGAACTGGATTATATAAAATTTCAGGATCTTCTTTAGTTTCAGTTGCTACAAGTTCTCAAGTAGGAACTGTAATTAATAGAATTGCTTGCAGTCCGTCTAGTCCAAATAAAATTGCATTGGCTACTAATTATGGAATAATGGTTACTACTGATGGAAGCAACTTTGCAACGGCAACTGGTATCCCTTCTAATAGTACAACATTAGTTGGTTTAGATGTTAAATTTGATAGTAATGGTATTTTATATTGCTCGGCAGGTAACGAATCTTCTGCTACACCTGCTTTAACAGCAGAAGTATCTAAAGTATATAAATCATCTGATAATAACTTTACGACTTTTAATGCTATAACAACATTGACTTCATCGTTATTACTAAATGATAATTATGGTCGTATAGAATTGGCTATTGCCCCATCAAATAACAATGTAATTTATGCCTCATGTGCTTCTAAATACGGCGGAACAGGCAGTCCAGC
>CANFQR010000237.1 GCA_947449125.1 Bacteroidota bacterium
AATTAAAGCTACGTTAGCGTCTTCTGTTAAATATTCTCCAACTTGAAAGTTACCGTTAATTAAACAAGAAATCCCTTCGGGTAAATTATTTTCGGCAGCAACTTCATTCCAAATATGTTGGCAGGCAATAGAGCATAATGGTGTTTTTTCGGACGGTTTCCAAATACAAACGTCTCCGCAAATCCAGGCCAAAGCTGTATTCCACGACCAAACAGCAACCGGAAAATTAAAGGCGCTAATAATTCCAACAATTCCTAACGGATGCCATTGTTCCATCATTCTGTGATTTGGTCTTTCGCTATGTAATTGCAGCCCATATAACTGACGAGATAAACCAACTGCAAAATCGCAGATGTCAATCATTTCTTGTACTTCGCCTAAGCCTTCCTGATAAGACTTGCCCATTTCATATGATACAAGTTTACCAAGGTCTGCCTTTTTTACACGAAGTTTTTCCCCAAACTGACGAACATATTCGCCACGTTTTGGTGCAGGAATCCCTTTCCAGTATTGAAAGGCTTCTTTTGCCGATGATATAATTTTCTCGTAATCTGCTTTGGTTGCAGTTTTTATTTTACCTATTAGTTTTCCGTCAACCGGGCTATAGGATTCAATTAATTCGCCGTTTGCAAACCAGTTTTTTCCGGTAGAGCAGCCTTCATTTATTTCTTTTAAGCCAAGAGATTTTAAGATGTTTTGCATATATAAAAATTAGAAATATAAAGGTAAATTTTAAATGCCCATGGTGCAAATAAATTAAGTTATGTTTTGATTATTGTTAAATGATTATCCTCATAAACAGGAGGCTGGTTGAAAATTTACTTTATAGTTTTTTAATATATTCTAAAAATAAATAAAGCGCTTTGTTTTTTTCGTTATTTAAGTGATAATCTATTCGTTCGGTTAAATAGGTTAAAGTTTCTGATTTAGATAAATTTTTGAAAATGAAATCTTCATTAACAGCTGCTTCTATGTTATCAACTCCAAATTTTAAAACTGAATTAAATTCATTAACAAATGTGCTATTTAGTTTTTTAGTGCTTACCCAAGCGGCAAATACAAAGGGTAAATTCGTAAATTTTTTCCATTCTTCCGCCAAATCAAATTCGTATTTAAAATTACCATTTAGCTCAAAGGTTCGGTCTCCTATTACAACAGCTGCATTTTTATCTGAAATATTGTTTTCAAAACCGGGCTTGGCATCAATATAATTCACATTTAATTTCCAGAAGAATTTAAATAAGATTTTTGTGAGGTTTATGGATGATTTGGATTGATAATCCAACGTAACACTTTCTATTTCGTTTAAAGGCACTTGACTATATAACTTCACGCTATCAACTTTGCCATTGGCGCCAATGCAATAATCAGTTTCAATAAAAAAATTATCTAATTCTATTAGCAGAGCTACCGGCACTAGCGCTAAATCAACTTGATTAAAGTTAAGTTTTTGGGCGCAAATGCTTGGAATGTCTTCTTGTAAATCTATGCCATTAAATAACGAGCTACGCTTTAATGCCCATTTAAAAGGTAACGTGTTTGTGTAATTAACTATAGATATTTTAATCAATTTATACGTATTGGTGTGTAAAAATAAACAATATAACTAAATTCAAATTTTTATATTTGGACTTAAGTTATGAGTGATAATAAATATCAATTAAGAGGTGTTTCAGCCGGTACAGAAGACGTACATGCGGCTATTGCAAATATTGACAAAGGTTTGTTTCCAAAAGCTTTTTGTAAAATAGTACCTGATGTTTTGACCGGTAGTAATGATCACTGTATAGTTATGCATGCAGATGGTGCAGGAACAAAATCATCTTTAGCCTATATGTACTGGAAAGAAACAGGCGATTTAAGCGTTTGGAAAGGCATTGCTCAAGATGCGGTAATAATGAATGTAGATGATCTTATTTGTGTTGGGGCAACCGACAATATATTATTATCGTCAACTATTGGAAGAAATAAAAATTTGGTTCCTGGTTCTGTTATTTCTGCTATTATAAATGGTACTGAAGAGGTGCTTAAAAATTTACGTGAACATGGGTTATCAATTTCTTCAACCGGAGGAGAAACTGCAGATGTAGGAGACATTGTGCGCACCTTAATTGTTGACAGCACCGTTGTTTGTCGTATGGAACGAGAAAAAGTTATTTCTAATGACAGCATAAAATCAGGAAACGTAATTGTAGGATTGTGTAGTTACGGAAAAGCTACTTATGAGAATGAGTATAACGGTGGTATGGGCAGCAATGGGTTAACCAGTGCCAGACATGATGTGTTTAATAAACTTTTGGCAGGTAAATTTCCTGAAAGTTATGACGCTGCCTTACCTGAAAGTGTGGTTTATACCGGCAATTTAGGTTTAACTGATAAGGTTGATGTTACTTATACCGATATTGATTTAAAAATTATAAATACAAAAATTGATGCAGGAAAATTAGTATTGTCGCCTACCAGAACATATGCTCCTATTATTAAAAAAATAATTTCACAAGGCGATATAACTATTAACGGTATGGTTCATTGCAGTGGTGGGGCACAAACAAAAGTATTACATTTTTTAAATGAAGGTTTGCATGTGATTAAAGATAATTTGTTTGATGTACCGCCATTATTTAAATTGATTCAAGAGCAAAGTCATACTGATTATCAAGAAATGTACAAGGTGTTTAATATGGGGCATCGTATGGAAATATATACTAACGAAGAATCGGCTCAAAAAATTATTGCAATAAGTAAAAGTTATAATGTAGACGCAAAAATTATTGGTAGGGTTGAAGAAGCCGAAAGTAAAAAATTAACTATAACATCTCAGTTCGGAACATTTGAATATTAAAGCGCGATGCAATTTAATTGTTTCCCGTTTGCGGTAATTACGTACTTTAAATTATCGTTAAATAAATTTATAATTAATGGTAAAGTTGACGAATTAATTGTTTTGAGTGTTTGATTATCTCTGTTAAATACAACTAATTTTTGCCTGGAAGAGTTAAGAGAAATAAGCAAGTTTGTAAAATCGTCATTGTAGCAAGTTGTTTCAACCAAATTATCGTTAATGGTTTTAACAAACAGCGTGTTGCCGTTTAGGTTAAACGCTGAAATCTCGTTCTTTTTTGTAATAACCACTGATTTTGATTGAATACCATTAGGATTACAAAATAGCACTGTTCCTGAATCAATTTTTAAATCAAAATTGGTTGTTGTTTTTATATCAGAAAATGAAATTTTTTGCAATTGACTTTGTTTATTGTCAACAAAAAATAAAAAACTTGAATTAATATTATTAGAGGCATCAATAAAAAAATCACTACAGTTTTCAATAGTTTTGTTTTTAAATCCAATTCTGCCTTCTCCTTTGCGGCTAAATGCATAAATTTTACCTGTAATATCAACAGCAACCAAGTAATCACTTAAACCAACTTTGGTATATTTAATTGGTAAATTAATTTCATTATCTGTTTTGTAAGGTTTAAAATTTTCTTGCTTAATGCCATAAATTGTATAGTTATAAATGGTTTTGTTTTTACAAGCAATAAAAATTCTGTAATCTTTATCGTTGTCGTAATCAAGCAAACTTAATTCTGAAGTTGCCGGTGCCGGAAGTTTAACAGGATATCCTTGCACATAGTTTCCATTACGATCAATTAAGTGCAGATAATTTTCAGAAGAAAACAGCAATTGGTATTTATTATTTTTAAAAATATCTACTGTATAAATTTTTGATTTTATTTTTTCATTTATTGCTTTTTTCCATAACATTGTTCCTTTTGCATTAATAAGATAACAATTGTTTTCCTCATCTTGCAGAGCAATTTCGTTTTCATTAGTGATATGATTTTTAAATA
>CANFQR010000238.1 GCA_947449125.1 Bacteroidota bacterium
AAATGATTGTCCAGAATTGTAAGCCATTAAATTAATGCTTGAACCTACAAGATCTGCGCCTAGGTTTACCATAATCTCAACACGCTCTCCAACTAATACTTTAACTCTGGTAGCGGCAACAGGGGCATTTAATAAACCACCGTCGTTACCAATAATATAAAAGGTTCTGTTATCGCTAAATCCTATATCGTAACCTCTTTCTATTTCTGCATTCAAAATTCTTAATCTAACGTATTGTTTTGGTAAACTTATTTGTGCACTTGGAGTTCCGTTGGTAAGCATATAATCGCCATAAGCAGTATTAAGGGTTACAAATTGGTTAGTGGCATCATATCTTCTACTGGTTAAAACTAATGGAATGTCATCAATCCCATATTTTCTCGGTAAAGCAAGAGCAGATTCTACAGGGTCCCTAACAATTATAAAACCACCAATGCCTTTTGTTAAGTGTTCCAGTGTCATTTCATGTAAGTGCGGATGATACCAGTAGGTTCCTGCATTGTTAGTTACTTTCCAGTATGGCTGCCAGAGCGTTCCGGGTGGAATTATTTGATGAGGTCCTCCATCCATTACTGCCGGCAAATGCATGCCGTGCCAGTGCAAAGTAGTGCTATCGTTTAGTTTATTTTTAACCTTCATATGCACAGTATCTCCTTTATTGAAGAACAAAGTTGGGCCCCAAAAATTATTATTTATACCCCCTGTTATAGTTTGGTTACCTGGTGTAATAATTTGTTTAAATGTGTCTTTTATAGCTAAATAAAAGTTTGTGCCACTTATTGTATCTGGTATCCACAAGTTATTGTAGGTTTGAGCCTGTTTCGATAAAAAACAAAATAATAATAGATTAAAAAAAAAATTTTTCATGGTTGAGATTTTTTTAAGAATAGATTATGAATTATTTAGATGCTGTAATATTATATTTTCTTGCGGCTAATTTATGTTAAATCAAAAGAAATTAATTAGTTTATTTGGATATTACTAACTAATAAAAAAATTAGCAAAATGAATTAAGAAGTAAATAAACATTAAATTTAATTGCCGAGCATTTTTAATTTTAAATTTTCATCTGCCGGACTATTACACAGCCAAATTCCGAAAAGAGCTTTTTTAAAATCTAAACCGGCAATACTTGCCGAAAATTTCCCATTCTTAAATATCACAACCCCTTTTGTTGGCTCATAAATAAAGTCATAAATGTCTCCTTTTTTTATTTCATCTTTAAATACGGCTTTAAATTGATTAACTTTTGCTTGTATTGGTGTTAAATAACCATTAGTTGATTTGGTGAAACCTTCATTTACCGCTTCTGTCATCTTTTCGCTTGTTATTAAACTAGAAACAATATTTAATTTAATTGCCATTGGTTCGTCTGTATTTATAATTTTTGAGGCATCGCTGCTTTTTACTTTTAAATAAAGTCCGCCAACATATAAATCAATCCAGTATTTTTCGCGAATGCCTGCGCCATTTAAATTTAAATTAATTTCTCCGGCAGATACAGATGGCGGCATTTTAACTCCGCTGACTATTATTTGCGCATTTGATTTAAATAAGAGGAGTAATCCAAAAATAAAAAGTAATTTTTTCATGTTATTTGTTTTTTATAAAAATATTGAAATAATTGTAAACTCAACTGAAATTAATTTTAAGAAATAAATTACATTTAAATAATAACTAGGAAATTTAAAGTCAATTGTTTTATTCGAAAATATAGTATTATGCTGAAATGATTTCTTACCATGTTGTCATGCTGAACTTGATTTCCTATCACTACGTCATGCTGAACTCGATTCAGCATCTCAGTAATAAAACCGTAGAGTAAAATTATAAACAAGAGTACTGAGATTCCAAATTAAGTTTGGAATGACAACTAAGATAATACTGCGTCATGCTGAACCTGATTTCTGATTACTACGTCATGCTGAACTTGATTCAGCATCTCAATACTAAAACCATAGAATAAAATTATAAACAAGAGTGCTGAGATTTCAAATCAAGTATGAAATGGCTATTTTATGTTTAAGTACTCAGATTCCTTAGCAAACTCAGAATGACAACACATAATACAACCTATTATGCTAAGGGCAATTCAGTATCTTGGTACTTTATTCAAAAAGTTAATTTGATATAATAAAAAAAATATTAATTTTACTACAGCAAAAGCTGATGTATGTCAATAAAGCTAACTGATTAAAGTCATTAACAAATTTTATCAATCCATTATCTGTTAATAAATTGAAAATTGTTAGTTCAGTAAAAATCACTTCTGTAATTTTATATTAAATTAAAAAACAAAGCCTATGAAAAATTTTACTCACACAAAAAAAATCCTAATGGCAACAGCTGTGCTGTTTTCGTTTGGTGTAAGTTCTCAGGGATCTAAAAATAAATCTGTTGTAAAAAATCAAAATGCAAAACAATCAACTTCAACCAATGTAGTAGCTGAAGTGTTACCTGTTCCGTTTTGGTCAGAAGATTTTGGTACAGCTGTTAAAGATGGTGATCAAGGCACTTTTGCAAGAGATTACAAAAGTTCAAATGGTATGTGGGAATTAACAGATGTTACGCCTGCTGGACAAAAGGCAAATATGTGGTTTGTTAGTGCAATGGAAGTTGGCATGGGTGCTGGTAGTTGTTCAAGATTGTTTTCTGAAGACAATACTCAAACCAATAACACTTTGCACATTGGGAAAAAAGTTAGTGATGTTGATAGCAAAAAAAATGATTTAGCTGCAACCTATTGGAAAAATGAATCTTCATACACAGATTCAAGAATTGAAAGCCCTAGTGTTGATTGCAGCGGACAGTCAAATATTACAATTAATTTTGAATATTTCTGTGGTGGAATTGCAGGTACCGATTTTTTATCGTTGTATTATTTCGACGGAAGTTCTTGGTCTTTAATAACTACATTTGGTCCTAGTCCAAGCAGTGCTGAATGCAGCGCTTCATCTAAAGCTTTTTGGAAAATTTCCGATACTTATTTTTTACCAGCTTCTGCTAACAATAATCCAAGTGTAAAAATTGGTTTTAGATGGACAAGCCAAGCATCAGTTGCAGGTAATTCTGAAGGTTTTTCAGTAGCAATAGATAATGTGGTATTTTCAAGTACTTCATCATCTGGCGGAGGTTCAAGTATTCCTTCGGCTAGACTTGCTAAAATAAATAGTGTTAAAAAAGTTAAAGCTCAATCAGCTAATTTAAGAGCTTCTAATAACAATAATCAAACCGTATTAACTAATCAAACATTTTGGACTGAAGATTTTGGTTCTTCAGTAAAAAATGGAGATCAAGGTACTTTTGCAAGAGACTATAAGAGCTCAAATGGATTATGGGAGCTTACTGACATTAACCCTGCTGGTCAAAAAGCAAATACTTGGTTTATTAGTACTATGGAGGCTGGAATTGGATCAGGTAATTGTTCAAGACTATTTACTGAAGATAATACCCTAACTAATAATACCCTACATATTGGAAAAAAAGTTAGTGATGTTGATAATACAAAAAATGATTTTGCTGCAAAGTATTGGAAAAACGAATCTTCGTTTACCGATTCAAGAATTGAAAGTCCAACTATTGATTGCAGCGGAAAATCGAACGTGCTTTTAAACTTTGACTATTTTTGTGGAGGTATTGCAGGTACTGATTATCTCTCTTTATATTACTATGATGGTTCTAATTGGAGTTTAATGACCACTTATGGCCCAAGCGAAAATACACAAGCTTGTAATAATGATAGTAAGTCTTTTTGGAGAACTTCAGATTCTTACCAGTTACCGTCAAGTGCAGATAATAACCCATCTGTTAGAATTGGATTCAG